>JAVSLW010000004.1 GCA_039666455.1 Methanobacterium sp.
CTTTCGAAGGAGCATCCACAAAAAAACATTCATGACACAGCGCAATGTTATAAAATATTTTACCGCTGTCTGGCTTGTATTCTTTCATTCCACGGAGCATGTTTATTAAAACAGATTTTCCAGCACCGCTTCTACCTAAAATACCAAGTACAGTGCCTTCATTTATGATGATATTCAAATTTTTTAAAACATCTACGCCTTTGAAAGTTTTAGTGACATTTTCCAATTCTATAAAAGACATGCAATCACCTTCGAAACTATAATTTGCAATATGAATATGATTTAAGGACTTAATTTTTCAGAGTTTATTCTGGAAAGATCAAATGGTATCTTTCCATTCATTGCTGCCCTTGCTATTGAGATTCCATCTGCACCAGCAGAGACCATTTTTCGTGCAGATTCCAGGTCACAGATAGAATTGTTACCTATTAAAAATATTTCAGTGTTTTTTTTGATCGATTTTATTAAATCATAATCTGCATAATCGTATCCGGGTTTCATGGCATCTACGTGCAGAAAATCCGATCCCGCTTCCTGAATGACCTTTGAAATTTCTATATCGTCGACATTTTTAATATTTGCCCTGATCTTGACTGATACTTTGCTTTCTGCACTTTTAACTACTTTTTTTGTATAATCATATAAGATTTCAGGTTCATATAGAAGCGCCTGTCCACAGCCTATATCAGTTATTTCTGCCTGTCTGCAGTGTGCATTAATCTCCACCACGTCGATTTCAGGTAGTTTTGATATTTTAACTATATTTTCCGGAGATGTAGAACGCAGATTTGCAGATACACTACCATTCCATGATTTTTTGATTAAAGCTGCCTCTTTTTTGATGGCTGAGATTATATTTTCTTCCTTTATATCAAATTCTGGCCTTCCTCTTTGAATAATTCTCTGGCCGGCGGCTATTGTTTCTTTATCTAAGTTGTAGCCGCCTATCGTCACTATATCAAAGCCCTGACCTGCTATTTTTTTGCAGAAATTTCCATCTGTTATTCCAGCCATTGGTGCTAAAACTTTAATTGATTTCACTCCTTCATTACATGGACAAGATCGTAAGTGAAACCTCCCCTTATCTCTTCAAGAGCAAGGTCTGCTAAATTAGCAGCTTTTTCAGCAGTAGGAGCCTTTCCCACCCCTGCCTTAAGTGCTATGTTAGTTTCATCTTCAATTTCTTCAATTATCTTTAAAATTCCCTCTGGCTTCAGCCCATTACATGGTGACATGAAATTATCCCCGCCTATGAAAAATAAAAGCGATCCTTTTTTAATTAGCTTTTTCATTAAAAAGTGTTGGACTCTATTTACAATAAAAGAAGTATCATAAGCTGGAATAATATCAGTTAAGGAATCTGTGATTCCGTTTATATCAATATGGGCAATTTGAACAGAACTGTCCTCTTTATTCACCAGACCATCTATCGCCAGAATTTCAGTTCTATCTTCTGATTGTGCCCCGCCGTAGTTTTGTAATGCTGATGTGGCTTTTCTTTGAGCTTCATAGGGAGTTTCAGCTGTCCCCACACCCATACTCACAGTTATAGGGTATCTGTTACCAATTGACTTTTGAATTCTTAAATGGTCTTCCACATCCACCCCGTTAGTGATTGCAAGCATGTTATCAAAACGAGTAAAGAAAACAAGTCCGCCTCCTGCAGCGAATTGTCTTTGCAGATCAGCATAAAGTTCAGCCTGTAAAATTTGAAGGTCTGCTTCAGCCCTTGGAGCGGGTGTAACAGTCCATGGACCGTAATTATCAATTTGAATTAAAGTCATCTGTATCATACAATTTCACCAAAAATACAACTTGCTAAATTTACCTTATCATTGATGGTCTTCATGTTTGTATTTGTTACCCTGACCTCTGATATTAGTTTTTCTATTTCTTCCCTGGATTCAATATCCTCAACATCTATAATAAAACTGTCTAAAAATTTATGGTAAAGCGCTGCAACTCCCCTGCTTGACACTTCAATACCCCTTGCATTCATGAACTTTCCTGCAGGCCCGCTTACAGGTTTTTCGCCAATAATAGGTGAAACTGCAACAACATAAACGTTTTTAAGCGCTTTTGTAATTCCTTTCATTGAAATTATAGGACCTATAGATGTTACAGGATTTGATGGCCCTATTATTACCATGTCTGAAGATTCAATGGTATTGATTAAATCTTCTGAAGGTTCCACCTCATTAAATATAACATCCAGAACTTCTGGCATCCCCCTTTTTTCAACCAGAAATTTGTGGAAACTCATTTCTCCTTCATCTGTTATGATCCTGATATATGACTCCTCATTGCTCATGGGAATGATCCTTGATTTAATGCCTAAATTTTTTCTTTGAATATCCACAACCTGAGAGAGAGGATATTTCTTCATCAGCATTGTTTTTTGAATTTTTATGGCCCGATCTCTGTCTCCAATTCTTAATATTTCATCTTGCCCGATTTTTTTTAATGTTTCATGGGTTATAAATGTATCATCCTTGATACCATACCATGTATCCTCATTAATAATTCCTGCAAGGGTATACATCACCGTGTCTATGTCCGGAGCTATATAGTTTCCGGATATATATGTATTTTCCACAGTATTTACAATTATGTTTAAGTCACAAGGATCAACTATTTTCACAATTCCCTGAATTAACTTTGGAGTTCCAGTCCCTCCAGAAAGTACTGATATCATTTAACCATCTTTTATATTTTTTCATCGGAATACATCATATTTTTCAGGCCTTATCAAATCTTTAGAGGTTGCATTATTATTTTTTAGCTTTGAAACGTAACTGACCCCTCTTATTATAACAACAGGAATTCCTTCATCAGCCTGGCCCATTAAAATAGATGCTGCTGCTGCTAATTCATCTGCAACTGCAATATTTGTAGTTTGAAGTTTCCTTCCGTATAAATCTTTTTCTCCTTTCCTATTCCACAGTGGATCCATGCCAGATATTCCAACAGCAGTTCCAATAGCACCCTCTCTAAATGCTCTCCCTTGAGTATCAGATATTATAACAACGACTTCTTTTCCAGTCTCTTCTTCTATTTTTTTCCTTATAATTTCGGCACTTTTATCTGGATTATCTGGAATTGGAGTTGCAATTCCATTTTCCGCATTTGATTCGTCTATTCCTGCATTTGCACATACAAATCCATGTTTTGTTTCAGAAATTATAAAATCAGGACCCACTGCTATTATCTTATTTGACTGGAGGATAATAGCCTCCACAAGTTCAGGTTCCTTTCCAGTTTTTTTTGCAATGGACAATGCTTTTAAACTGGGTTCAATGGATCCAAGGTTAATTTTGTTTCCTTCTGCCTTGGATATTACTGTTTCTGCAACAACGATGATATCTGCATCCTGAACTTCAATACTTTCCACTGTCATGGCATTTAATATCAATGCGGCAATATCATCCCCTTCATCCACAAGAGGAATGTTTTCAATTCCAATAACCCTTATTTCCATTTATTCACAATCCCTGGTCTTGAAACTTAAAGGAAGTCTTAATATTTATGACAGTTATATTGAACTGATTTCCCATTTTTTATCTGCAAATGCAGCCACTGAAGTTACAGGGTTTGTGAATTCCCTAAATTTTCCGCCATCATATATGAATCTGGCAGCGTCTTCTGCATCACTGCATATAAATTCAACGAAATTAGGTCGTGTATGCTCATATGTTGAAATATAGCAGGCTTCGTCTGGTTTAACTTTTTCCACTATTAAATCTTCGGGAGTAACTATTCCTATATATGAATCCCCGCCTAATGTTGTGGCTCCTGCAATTCTGGGGGTGTTGAAATCATCTTTTTCATAGTCCATGGCAAGTAATGTTAAAGCGATTGAATCACGGATATTCATTCCTGAAGCTATTTTTCCGGCGATTATATCTGTATGGGATCCATTTGAGACAACTGCAACATCATCAACTATTTTTATACAATTATAAGCAATATAAGGGTTTTTAAAAACATCTCTCTCGTGTCCTTCTTCAGGTAGTATTGCTGCCCTATCTTCAAATGTTTTTACCATTCTGTTTGGAAAAGACCTGCTTGAAACTCTGTAGGCAACGAAATTCCCCATCTTAGTACTTCCCACTGCTAATATTCTTCCAAGATACATTTTTTCACCTTAATACTATGCTGAAGCCCTTACTGCCCTGTCTACAGGGAATCCTGAAGGTATAGTTATAATAATCTCCCCATTTTTAGGCCGTATTATCATCTCACCCTCATCAATCACAGTTGTATGAACTGCAATCGCACCATTCCTTATATGAGTAGACATGTCTATTCCATTAACTGTTACCTTTTTTAGACCTGCAACCGGGATTAAATAATACTCAGATGGGCCACTGCTTTGCTGATCGACTTGAGGCTTTCCAGAAACCGACTGGGTTTGATCCGCAGCCCCAAAGCTGCTTGTAACCATTAAAAATATGAGAATAGTAAAAACAACATCAATGAATGGAACCATGTTAAAACGGGGATTACTACCTCTTAATTTATTTCTATACTTGTTAACGTCAATGCTCATTGGATTACATCCTTTATGGGGCTTAAATTACTGCATCAGCTTGCTTTCCACGATTTCTGCTCTGGTATTGCATTTTTCAAGTATAATGTTGGGAATACTTTTTTCAAGCATGCTGGGTTTGAAGCCTACCATTACATTTGCATCTTCATCTTCAATTTCTTTAACTTTAACAATTCCTTCAGATTCCCTGAGCGCCTCCACAGCAAGTTCTGGATCTACAGCAACTTTTATTCTCATTACTGCAGACATCCAGTTGGTCATTTTCTTTGCGATTTCTATTTTATCAATTTCATCCTCTATTCTATTTGTTATGTTTGAATGAAGAGGTAATAAAACTATTGCCACTGTAAGTCCGGCTATTGTAGTAATTAAAGCTATGTAAATACCTTCAGCCATTGCTGTAGGATTAGCGTCCACCCCCAGCGCTTTAAAGGTGTACCACATACCAAGAACAGTTCCAATTAACCCCAGTAAAGGAGCAATTTCAATTATCATTTTAATTGTACCCATACCTCTGGTCATTCTTCCCATTTCCACAATGAAAACACGTTCCATTGCATCTTCAACTTCTGTTTTGTTTCTGTATCCAATTTTTAAAGCTTCAGAAATAATTTTTGAAATTGGATTTTGATACTTTCCTATTGAACGCAGCGCTTCAAGAGATCCTCCTTTTTCCATAGCTTCCTTAACCGTTCCCATAATAAAAGGTGGAGATACCTCAGATATCTTACGTAAATATAATATTTTCTCTACTGACGCTAAAAAGCCGTATAAACCTATAATAGTGATTATATAAGTTATAATCCCTCCACTTTTAAACATTTCCAGTATAGTATTAAAGGCAGCGCTAAAAAACTCGAAAATCATTATATCCAATCTTCTCTAATTTTTATGTTTTAAGTATTTCAGTTATGATGCTGATTACTTTTCCTTTTTCTTTACGGTGGCCCATGATTTTCTGACAAAATCAGGTAATTTTTCATAGGAATATCTCTTTAAAAATGCAATTGTTTCAGGATCGCTTGGATATCCTGATCCTATATCTCTGTACTTTTTTTTCAATTTTTCAATTTCCATGTCGCGTTCAACCTTGGCAATAATAGAAGCTGCTGCAACGATTGTATATTTATCCTCGGCTTTATGCTCAGCTATGACTTTAAGGCCTTCTCTAAAATTTTCCATTTCATCGCAAAATCTCTGGGGCTTGATATCCAGACAATCTATATAAGCTACATCAGGATCTGCCGCTGCAATGACCTTTTTAATGGCTATTTTTTCAATTTCGTTCAGATTAATACCTTTAGCTCTCAAATTATCAATGTCTTTAGCCTGTATGGATATTATATGGCATTCTGCTATTCTTTTTATTCTTCTTGCCATTACCTTCCGTTTTCCAGGAGTTAACCGTTTAGAATCCTTTAACTGGAGTTTTTCTATCTTTTCCAGTTCTTCTTCTCGGGCTGCAACTCCTCCTACAACAAGTGGCCCTATTACTGGCCCTCTTCCAGCCTCATCTATTCCTATTACTTTCATGTTTATTATTTCATCGCTTTTAAACGCACTTCTGGTTCAAGTGCTCTTGGCTCTGCAGCTACAATGGCAGCCCCTTTAGCTACTACAGTCATAGGATCGTCTGAAATTTCAACAGGAATGCCTACTTCGTTGTAGATCCTTTCTTTTAGTCCTCTAAGTTGTGATGTCCCACCAACAACTACTGTTTCTCTGTAAACCCCTGATATGAGTTCTGGAGACATTCGCTCAAGTATAACTGCAAGTGCTTCAATGAGTTTTGCAACAACAGGTTCAGCAGCATCTGCAACAAGTTTTGAATCAATTTCTACCTCTTTAGGTTTGTTGGTTTCCATATCTTTTCCAATAACTGTAGTTTTTTCGATTTCAGAGCCTGCATCTGAATTAACCATCCCTACTTCTATTTTAGCTTTTTCAGCTTCATGAATTCCTATTTCAACCCTGTACATTTCCTTTACCTTATCTACGATGTTTTCATCAATATTATCTCCACCAAGCCTTACTGTTTCAATATCTGTAATTCCACCAAGGGAAATAACCACGATATCACTTGATCCTGCACCGACGTCAATTACCATGGTACCTGATGCTTCTGCAATTGGTAATCCTGCACCTATAGCTGCTGCAAGCCCTTCACTTATAACTAAAACATAACTGGCCCCTGCTTTTCTACCAATTTCTTCGACGGCGTTCTTTTCAACCTCTGATGCATCTCCGGGAATACCTATAACAATCCTATCAATATGATCCATGGACTCTCCTGCCCCTTTATCCATTGCATAGATGAGAAGTGCTTCTGCCTGAGCTACATTTTCTATCACTCCCTTTCTAAGCGGTCTTACAGCTATAATATCTTCAGGAGTTCTTCCAAGCATGGATTTTGCGTCGTTACCCACTGCAAGTACATAAGATGTGTCTTCTTTTTTTACAGCTACTACAGATGGTATTTTATAAAGATCAAATTTATCTCCTGATGGTTTTGCAACAACAGTATTAAGTGTACCTAAATCAATTCCCAGTGTATTGGCCATTCCTTCCTTCCTTATTTCCTCTTCTTTTTTTCTTCCAAAAAGACTCATTTTATTCCTCCTTTAAAATATCTTTAAATTTGATAGCAAATACCTTATTAATTTTAGCTATTTCTTTAATTTTCTCAGCGTGTTCTTCCTCAGTTGATAGTAAAACTGTCGATAATGCAACATCTGCAATTTTAAATAATGGGTCAGCTATATCTCGAAGGAATTTAGGCATCCATCGAGTTATATAAACATCAGATTCTATAAATCCTGTTGTTTTATCTTCTAAAAGAAACGAAGCCTTAACTGTGTTTTTTTCAATGTCACCTAAAAATTTTTTAATATTATCTTCTGGCCCTACAACCAGCATTAAATTAGATTCTTCTTTAACATAATATGGGGCTATTTTAAGGTATGCCCCTCCATTTTCTTTGGATATGAAACTCAGATCTCTTATCTTCCCTGTTTCCCCATATACCATTATAAAATCAAATTTTTTAGTTACAAATGATTCCCTTGAGGTTATATGCTCCCTGAAAAGTATTTTAACCCTATCTTTATTTAGTATAGCTTCATAGGCAATATTATTAACCATTTCTTCATTGCCTGCTATAACACACCATATTTTGTCTGAGTCCTGCATTGTGGATACTTTTGCAGCCTGTCTTAAAGTTTTAATTTTATTTTCAATCATGCGCTACCACGTCTTTTTCATGGTAATCCATTATTTTTTAGTTCAAATGATAGTATGAATAAATTTTTTGGAATCCATTAATTAGTTACATTGTACTCTATGAAATAGTAATGCATAGAAAATTTATAACCCTTCCATATTATTATGGTACTATAAGATGAATGCTTATATAAACTTTTATAATTGATAAAAAAGTAAATCAAATACATGAATTTGATTGAAAAAGTAATAAAAAATAATTAAATAAACATTTTAATAAAATGATATTTAAAAACTTTTGTTTTCGCTATGATCAAATTTTTATGCAATATTAACATCTATAAATACTTTTCATCGTATTAATTATAATATACAGCAAAGATATAAAGACTCCTTAAATAACAAAACTCATTATCATTCCAATTTATATACCGTGATTAAATATACTGTGATTCAAATGTTCGTTAAAGGAACCTTAAAAAAGGCAGGGGTACTCTTAACTTTAGCAGTTTTACCATTCTTGTTTGGATATTTCTTCTTGAGTTTCATTATTTTTTCAATCGTTGCACTTACAATGCAGTTTTTTAGAGATCCAGGAAGAAACGTACCTGAAGGAAAAGGAGTTATAGTGGCTCCAGCAGATGGGAGAATATTAAAGGGACAGATCGATAAGATTGAAATAGTTGAATATGATGATCCTCTAATGAAACACATTTTAGAGGAAGGAAAAAAAGGAATTCGCGTAAGTACATTTATGTCTCCCTTTGATGTCCATGTAAATAGAATTCCAGTTTCAGGAAAAGTTGTAGATGCCATATACTGTCCCGGGAAATTTAAAATTGCAAAAGGAGATATTGAAAAGGAAAATGAGAAGAATCTGGTGGTGATAGATTCTGAATTTGGTAAATTCGGCGTTATTCAAATTGCAGGATTTGTAGCAAGACGTATAGTTCAATATGTAAATGTAGGAAACGAGGTAAAGATTGGGGAGCGTTTAGGAATGATTAGATTTGGATCCAGGGTAGACCTGATACTACCATATGAAAACTGCAAATTAATGGTTGAAGAAGGAGATAAAGCCACAGCAGCAGAAACTATAATTGCAAAAATGGTAAATTAATGATCATTTTAAAAATAAGCAAAAGTTGACGTTTTTAAGTTTTATATAACCAATTTAAGCCATCTAATTTGACCTTTTAATTTAGAACAATTCTGCATAAGTATATTTATACCAGTTTTCAATGATTAATCGTGAGTAAAACATGAATATCAAATCTTACACCTCTATTGCAGATTTAGTTTCAATTGCAAATGCATCTTCAGGATTTTTATCAATAATAATGATAACAATGGATAGTTATGCACTTGCCGCCAAATTTATGTTACTTGCAGTTATTTTTGATGCAATGGATGGCTGGGTTGCTAGAAAATTAAAAAGAGAAGATGAATGTGGTTTTGGAAAAAATATTGATTCTCTCTCAGATATTATATCATTTGGAGTAGCTCCAGGAATGCTTTTGTACTCAACAGGCACTTCTTTTGGAATATTCCACATCAGCATCATAGTTGCACTCATGATAGTGATTTGCGGCATATTGAGACTTTCCAGATTCAATGTAATCACAGATTCAGCGAATGAAAGGTTTATTGGGTTACCCATTCCCTCAACTGCCCTGATACTTGGATCCTTTTATCTTTCTGGATTTTTTAGAAGCGACCTGGCACTTATTATCATGATTGTGGTTTCACTGTTAATGATCAGTACAGTAGAATATCCAAAATTTGGGAGTATTAAAACATTGGCTGCAGGGAGCATATTAATTATTGCAACACTTTTACCCCCAAGCATTTCAGCAATTGTGACATATTTTTCCGCAAAGCTTTTATTTACCATTATGCTACTATACTTATTGGCAGTACCAGTTATAGATTTATACATCAGATTCCTGAGAAGTGGTCCACATGTTAGATAAAATAAGAGGAAGAAAGGATAAAGAAAATAAAAATACTCCTGATCTTCGCGGAAACAATAAAAAGAAGAGTAGTTCAGATATAGGAGGGCGTCTTAGGGGCATGGTAAGCAGAGTATCCGGGGAAAAGGGGATCCAGAAAAAAGATGAAAAACCATCTCCTCCCCAAAAAAAGATACCAAGACCTATGCCAAAGCCTGTGGTTAAACCAGAAGAAAGACCAAGACTTAAACCTCCCCTAAAAAAGCCGGAGCGTAAAAAACCTGAAAAGAAGATTATGGGTGGTTTTGGAAAGAGGATTCCAGACGACGATCAAAGAACACTTGTAGGTGCAGCAGTTTTTGCCATTATACTTATCGTACTTGTCGGAGCAGGTTATTATTTTTTAGTTTATGCACCATATCAGGATGCTCTTGGAAACGCCAAGCAAACAAAGATCAATGAAGTAAACACCTATTTCACAGGACCTTTAGCAACAGATCCCCGAGGAATAGACATTAGACTTCAAATAGATGCTGCAGAAACACCAGAACAGGCTCTTGCTGTTGATGTACTTGGCCCTGCAACACAGGCCTGGAGAGAATATCAAACACAACAAATTGAAGCTCAAAAAGACCCCTATGGTAGAGTTATGATAGTTTATTCTGCAAGTGCTCAAAAAAATATAATACTGAAAGTTGCAGATGCCCAGAAATTAGTAAACGAAGCAGATGCCAGCGTTCTATCCAGGATGCAGATAAAAACCCCTGACACTGTAGCTATCCCACTGATCATTTCAAGGTTACAGGCTGCAGGCGGCCTTATTAATGTTGGAAACTCGGTTGATGTATATTTAATGAATGCAACAGCAAACCAAACAGGTTTAAATAACACTCCAAACATAAGCGGGGCCACTGTACTTGCAATTCTAAGAGCCAGGGACAGCGGTGTGGTTGCAGCTAATAGATCACGTGCCCAGAACATTGCAATTAATCAGTTGATTCAGAGCAGTTCACGCAGTGAATCAGCAGCAAGTGACGTTGAACAGTTACTAAGAGCTGCTGCTTCCAGAGATTGGGATGAAGGCCAGGTAAGATCCACATTAGATGCTTATGGCTGGAGACTATCAGACTTTGAAAGGGCTTCAAATCTCGGACAACTCGATGCACAGTACCTAATATTACTTGAAGTTCCAAGAGAAAACGCAATATTCCTTATACAAAATATGAACAGTGTGATATTCACAGTTCCAACACAACAAGCTCCTGACTGGATGATAAAAGAACTTAGAGCAATATATGGATAAACTGAAAAAGATTAGGAACGTTAAAATAGGAACGTTAAAAAGTTAGGAATGGTGAAACCATATTAAAAGAGGGATAGTATGAATTTAAATAAGACATGTATTGTGCTGATAATTATAGCAGCATTTGCAGGCATAGCTTGTGGGAATATAACAAATAACAATGTAGTGTATGGTGCGGAAACCTGGATTAAAGCAAATCAAACAAGCGTGGGTTTAAGTGGACTTACAGCCACCATTCATGTCCGTATAAAAAATAATAAAGATCATGTGCAGTATTTCAAGATAAGTCAGGTGTATACTGGTAGTCTTGTTGATAATTCTACGATAAGATGGGTTATTGATTGGACAGACCCTGCTGCAAGCAAAATGATAGATGCAGTTAGTCCAGAATTAGGTGGAGATTATGGGTGGAAAATTAATCCCGGAGAAACAAAAGAGGTAACTTTCAAAGTAAATGCCGTTGGAGGGATGGGAGAAATATCCTCTTATATAAAAAATGCCGGTGCTGTGGACAACATTTACTGGCCATTAATACCCGATCCTGGCTTAATGGCATCATGGTTCCAGCCGGGTGAAATAGAGGTGCTTAACCCAGATTTAGATCTAAAATCATGGAAAGGTACATTTACATTTCTCCTAACTAACCATGATTCAAGAACAGTTTCAGGAATAATAAGAGCCCCAATAGTACCTGTAGACTCAAAACTTACATACAGTAACCCTAAAGCAACATTTGCAGATAAAGACCTGGTAATGAATGGTAGAATCGCAGCATGGGATGTTACAATTGGTGCAGGTGCTTCAGAATGGTTTACCTACACCTATGAATGGCCTTCACTCCCTTCTTCCCCACCAGGTCCATTATCAGGAACTGGAAAAGCAACTTCTTCAGTACCAGAAACCAGTGCTTCATCCACTCCAACAGTGCCAACCAGAGAAACAGGACTTCCATATGCTTTATTTGTAATTGGCGGAGTACTGGCTGCAGGAGGGTTAATTTACGCCAGGTTCATAAGATAGGCAAACAGCCAGGTACAAATAATATTAAAGACAGATAAAATAACATGAAATTGACCACAGTTTTCATTATTGCAGGGATGATAATAATATCCCTCTATTTTTTAGTTGAAGTAAGTTACCACGCAACTGCAGAGACTAAAATCGATACCAACCAAACTAATGTTCCTTATTTAGAAATTCCGTCAATTGAAATTCATCAAAACATTAACAACAAATCCATTGATTATGGTATTTATCACGAACCTGCATCATCCAGACCAGGGGTGGGAACAGTTATTTTATTTGGCCATAGAACATTTTATGGATCCCCTTTTCTAAATCTTGACAGGCTGAAAAAGGGAGATAACATAACATTATCCTGGCCAGGCATAGGAAATGTGGAATACAGGGTCGTTAAATCATATGTGGTGCCTGCATCTTATCGTATATCTGTAGAACAGGGTAAAACATTATTTTTAATTACATGCTATCCACTTGGATCAACAAAGGAAAGATTGATTATTCAGGCTGATCAGACCCGTATATATCCATTTAACCATGCAAATAATAAATCCAGTTCAAATACACCAGTTCCTTATTCACTCCTGTTTATAAGCCTATTTTTAGGTTTAGGATTAATTTTAACCTATTTCTACCCGGTTAAAGATGATAAAATAATTGTATTAATAGCCACAATTGCACTTACAATATTTTTAATTTATGCATACCTGTTTCCCATCCCCCCCAATAACATAACTTCTAAGATATCCAATATTAACTCATGGTTTCAATTTTAACGACTGAAAACTTTGAAATGGGTGATTTAATGGACGTTGATGAAAAATATTTTAAAAACATTTCAGACAGAGAAAGGGCAATATTTGAAGGTGCAATTACCATGGGTGCTTTATTTCACCAGTTTGTGGGAACTCCTGTAAATTTAGAAAGTGCCCCTACCCTTGAAAGGTCTATAAAAACTGCCATGGAACTCCAACCATGCATCGATGAAGTAAATATAAAAATAAACAGAAAAATGCTTGAAGAATCTAAAAGTGAATTTGACTACGTATCTTTAAGTGGAGAGATGATGAATATAAAAGTTATTTCAAAATATAACGGTAAAAGGGCAATTTTAATGATGGAGTATGTGGAAGAACTTAAGTATCCTTTGATGTATGTTAAAGAAGCAGATGAATAAAAAAAAAGAATCAATTATTCTATGTGCACTATTTTTTTATATAATCAGGATAAATATTCATTTAAAGAATTACTCTTTTAAATTAATTTTACTCAAAGATACCATGATAAAAGTAGACGAAAATTTATGTAAAGGGTGCAATATCTGCACAGAATTTTGCCCCCGCAAAGTTTATGAACAGTCAAAAGAACTGGATAAAAAGGGAATATATCTTCCAGTGCCTGAAAACGAAGAAAAATGTACTAAATGCCATCTTTGTGTACTTATGTGTCCAGATCAGGCTATAGAAATAGATGAAAAGAGGAAAAAAAGTAATCTGGAGCATTGAAATGGAAAATGTCACCTATCATTTTATACAGGGCAACGAAGCCTGTGCAAGGGGAGCCATTAAAGCTGGCTGCAGATTTTTTGCAGGGTACCCTATAACCCCTTCTACTGAAATTGCAGAAGATATGGCTGTATTTTTACCTAAAGAAGGTGGATCATTTATACAGATGGAAGATGAGATTTCAGCACTGGGTGCTGTTATAGGAGCTGTTTGGGGCGGAATTAAAGGAATGACCGCCACATCAGGGCCTGGATTTTCCTTAATGCAGGAACATATAGGCTATGCTTCCATGACTGAAACCCCCCTTGTTATTGTGGATGTACAGAGAGGTTCTCCATCAACTGCACAACCCACAATGACCTCGGGGAGCGATATGATGCAGGCAAGGTGGGGTTCGCACGGAGATTATGAAATAATAGCACTGGCACCAGCTTCAGTACAGGAATGTTTTGATTTTACTGCTGAAGCGTTCAATTTAGCAGAAAAATACAGAGTTCCGGTAATGGTTATGAGTGATGAAATTGCAGGCCATATGCGGGAGAAAATAGCCATACCCCAAATTGTAGATATTGTTGCAAGAAAAATGCCTGAAGAAGGGCCAGACACATTTCTTCCATACAGAGCAGATCCTGATGGAGTGCCCCCAATGCCCCCATTTGGAGCAGGTTATAAAATGCATATAACCGGACTTACTCACGATGAAAAAGGATATCCTGATGCTTCAAACCCTGAAACTCATTCAAAACTTGTAAAAAGACTATGCAACAAAATACTAAAACATAAAGATGAATTAGTTAAGGTTAAAGAACTTTATACAGAAGATGCAGATATCATTGTAGTATCATATGGTACACCCTCTCGATCTGCAGTAACTGCCGTAAAAAAAGCGCGAGATGAAGGTATAAAAGCAGGACATATCAAATTAGAAATTGTATGGCCATTCCCCGATAAAATAATTAAATCTGCAGCAAGACAGGCCAGAAACATAATTGTTGTTGAAATGAACCTTGGTCAAATTGTTTATGAGGTGGAAAGAGTTGCAAAGTGTAATGCTGAAGTTTCTCTACTTCCAAAAATCGGCGGCGAAATGCACCGCCCTGATGAAATATTAAAAGAAATAAAATCATACAAATAAATTTACCTATTTACATTTAACCTCCAGGAGACAGAAAATGAATGATAAAACGAAAGGAAATCGTTTTATGAGCTACTTAAGAAGAGAAAGAATGCCAACCATCTTTTGCGCCGGATGTGGAAATGGAATTGTTATAAACACATTCTTTAACGGCATGGAAATGGCCGGAAAAAATCTGGATAATATCACAATGGTTTCAGGAATAGGGTGTTCATCGAGAATACCGGGTTACATCAAATGTGATTCACTGCATACTGCACATGGCAGACCAGTTGCATTTGCAACAGGAGTTAAATTAGCAAATCCTGATATGGATGTTGTTGTAGTAACTGGAGACGGTGACGCTGCAGCTATTGGAGGGAACCATTTAATCCATGGAGCAAGAAGAAATATAGATCTTACTGTGATCTGTATAAATAACAGTATTTATGGGATGACTGGCGGACAGATAAGTCCCACATCTCCAAAAGGCAGTTTTGGAAGTACAGCACCTTACGGAGCTCTTGAAAGTCCATTTGATTTAGCAGAGCTTGTAACCGGAGCAGGAGCAAGTTATGTCTCAAGATGGACTACTGTACATCCAGTACAGCTTTCAAATGCCATTAAAAAGGGTTTGCTGAATAAGGGATTCTCTTTTATTGAAGTTATTTCTCAGTGCCCCACTTATTTTGGCCGAAAAAACAAAATGCGATCTTCAGTTTCCATGATGAAATGGATGAAAGAAAACAGTGTGGTTAAAAGAAAAGCTGAAAAAATGAAGGAAGAAGAGCTTGAAGGAAAGATTATTGTAGGTGATTTTGCAGATAGAAGCAGACCTGAATTTACAGAATCACTTTGTGAGCTTGTAAATCAACAATGCCTGGAAGGAACTCCTGCATCAGTCAGATCAGCCTATAAAACGAAATTCTGATTTATTAAATAACCATAAGAGGGTTCAAATTGCGGAAAGATATAAGAATTGCAGGATTCGGCGGGCAGGGAATTATTCTTGCCGGAATTGTTATTGGAAGAGCTGCTTCCATCCATGATAATTTATTTGCCGTTCAAACACAATCCTACGGTCCAGAAGCAAGAGGAGGAGCTTCAAGAACAGAGATAGTAATTAGTGACAGCGAAATAGACTATCCAAAGGTGCAGTGTCCTAATATATTTGTTGCAATGTCTCATACGGCATTAATGGCTTATTTAGATGATCTTAAAGATGGAGGAATATTAATTGCTGATTCTGACATGATAAATGAGGAAGAAGTGGTTCCATTTGTTTTGAAACATAACATTGATTATTATAGGGCTCCTGCAACAAAAACAGCAGCTCAAAAAATTGGATTGAACATAGTGGCCAATATGGTAATGGTTGGAGCTATAACAAAAGCAACTAAAGTTGTATCAAAAGAAGCTGCAAGAAAAGCTATTGCTGAAATTGTGCCTCCCGGAACTGAAGCTAAAAATATCGCTGCCTTTGAAGCAGGGCTTGAACTTATTAAGGAGGATTGAAAATTGAAATTTTTTGAATACAGTGCAAAAGAAATTTTTAAAATGGAAGGTATCCCTGTACCAGAAAGTTATGTTGCAGAAGATGCTGATAAAGCTCGAGAAGCGGCTCAAAATATAAATAAACCTGTAGCAGTTAAATCTCAAGTTCTTGTAGGTGGGAGAGGGAAATCTGGCGGTATTAAATTTGCAGAAACTCCAGAAGAAGCAGGAAGAGCTACAAATGAGCTTTTAGGCATTGAAATTAAAGGAGAGGTGGTAGATAAAGTCCTTGTTGAAGAGAAAATCAATATCCAGTCAGAGTTCTATATAAGCGTTGTTATGGATAGATCCGCTAAAAAGCCACTTATAATGGCAAGTACTGAAGGAGGTGTTGATATAGAGGAGGTTGCTAAAAACAGCCCCAAAAAAATAGTTAAATATCATGTAAATCCTCTGGATGAATTCATGCCCTACGAAGCGCGTGGCATTGCCATAAAAATGGGAGTTTCAAATGAACTAATTTCAAAAATGGGAGGATTTATCCAGAAATTGTTCAATGTATTTAAAAAATACGATGCAAACATAGCAGAAATTAATCCTCTTGTTTTAACTCCTGAAGGGCTTATTGCAGCTGATGCAAAACTTGAAATTGACGATGATTCAATGTGGAGACATAAAGCGTTTGCAGAACTTGAAGAAGCTAAAAAAGACGATTTTGCATATGTTACTCTTAAAGGTGATATTGCAGTTATAGGAAACGGTGCAGGGCTTACCTTAACCGGGATGGACATGATTAATCTCTATGGAGGTAAACCAGCCACATTCTTAGATATTGGGGGTGGTGCCTCCAAGCAAAATATTGTAAAGGCAATAAACCTTGTATTAAGCGAGCCTAACGTTAAGGTAATCTTTTTAAATGTTCTTGGTGGAATTACACGGGCAGATGACGTTGCAAACGGCGTTATTGATGTACTAAACAGTTCTAAACGTAAAGCACCCCTTGTTATAAGACTTACTGGCACAAATGAAGAAGAAGGGCAGCGAATTTTAACTGAAGCAGGAGTTCCATATGAAACTTCAATGGAAGCTGCTGCAAAGAAAGCAGTTGAGATTTGTGAAAGTTTGAATTAAAGATTAAGAGGTAGTAAAATGGTAGTTGCAGAAATAAGCATAGTTCCATTGGGAGAAGGTCCAAGTGTTTCAAAATATGTCAGAAAAGCGTTGAAAATATTTAAAAAATATGATTTAAAAATAGAACCATGTGCCATGGGGACTGTACTGGAAGGAGATCTGGACGAGATACTGAAGGCATTTAAAGAAGCCCATAGAGAGGTTTTAAGTGATACAAAAAGAGTTGTTAGCTCTTTAAAAATTGACGAGAGAATAGACAAAGAGAATACAATAAAAAGAAAATTAGATGCTATTAAATCCGCAAATTAGAGCAAACCTGCTGATTTTAATAATAACTACAAGTTTTTAAATTGAAGGAAAGGATGTACATTTCCCAAATCTAAAAAAACAAAGTTTTTTAGGTATTTAAAAAGAAATTGTATCGGGATTAAAATGCTCAAACTATTCTGTAAGAAAAAGGATAAAAAAGAAAAGGATATTCTGGAGATAGATATCCCAAAACCTGTTGATTGTCTTTGTGATTTTACATATAATTTTTACTGGCAGCATAAAGGAGAAAAATTACAGCCAGAATGGGAGATTCCCGGAACTAACACTACTTTTAAAGACCTCGTAGAACATCTCAAAAATGGAGGTTCAGTTAAAATAAACGGAAATACAGGGCACCGTTTATGCTCCAGCATGGGTGTGGATATAAAATATTTCGGTGGCAGCGGTAATGAAATTGATGTTGGGGATGTAATTGTAGACGGAGATGTAGATACTCGAATGGGAATAAGCATGGTAAAAGGTAGTATTTATGTTAAAGGCAATGTTAAAGAACCTTTTGGTAATTTAGTTGAAGTTAAGTCAGATAGGAAAGGTTATAAAAAATTTAAATCAATTACTGATATTGTTATGAACGGTCTTGAAGGTGAAAAGCTTAAGGGTAGTCAAATAACACCTAATGGAATTTTAATCACTGACGGTGCAGTTAGGGATACTGTAGGTTCCAGACTGGATAAAGAAGCCGAGATAGTTATAAATGGAAACGTTGATCTTAGTACTGGAATTTTAATGAGGAAAGGCACAGTTAGAGTTAATGGAAACACTGGAAAAAATACAGGAGCTTTACTAAACGGAGGTACTGTAATTATAAATGGGAATTGTGATGATTTTACCGCTATTGACATGATTAAAGGGAAAATTGTTGTAAATGGTGATGCTGGAAAATTTTTAGCAGCAAATAAAAAAAGTGGAGTTGTTTTTGCTAAAAATGGAAGGCCAGTTCCACCTGCAAGCGAAAAAAACATTAGTAGCAAGGATATCGCAAAACTTCTAAAACATGGAGTTAACCCCAGAGAATTTAAGAAATTCGAATAAAATATTTGGAATGGCTTAAATCAGCCTGCATGGATTCCAGTAAATGAATGATTATTCCAATTCCTAATGTCAACTTTTTTTCATTTTTCACATCATCATGTTATAATCCCTATTATTTTTTAATTTTAACCATTTTAAGCCTTGCAGAGTTTGTAACTACTGTAAGTGAACTTAAAGCCATTGCTGCAGCTGCTATAATTGGATTTAGGAGCCCAATCGCTGCAAGAGGTATTGCTCCAGCATTATATGCAAATGCCCAGAATAAATTTTGTCTTATTGTTTTCATGGTCTTCTTACTTAGTTTTACTCCAGTTACAACGTCTCTTAAATCATCTTTTACAAGGATTATGTCCCCGGTTTCTTTTGCTACATCAGTACCTGAACCAAGAGCTATACCTATATCTGCCTGTGCAAGTGCGGGAGCATCATTTACACCATCTCCCACCATTGCCACGATATTTCCTTCACTTTGCAGTTCTTTAATAGCATCAAGCTTTTCATGTGGCAGTACATTGGCGATAACTTTTTTAATTCCAATTTTACCTGCAATTGCATTTGCTGTAAGCTCATTATCTCCAGTAAGCATTATAGATTCAATACCAAGATTATCGAGTTCTTTTATTACTTCTCCTGAATTTTCCTTGAGAGTATCTGCAATGGCGATCATTCCGGTGAGTTTTTGACTTAATCCAATCATTATTACAGTTTTTCCTTCAGCTTCAAGGTTTCTGATCTTTTCTTCAGATGGAGCAATTTTTATTCCTTCTATTTCCATCATTTTTCTGTTTCCAATGGCAATTGCTTTGTTGTTCCATCTGGCTTTAATTCCATATCCGGGCACTGCTTCAAAATCACTGGTATCTTCAGCTTCAATTCCAAGAGAGGCAGCTTTTTTCAACACGGCTTCTGCAAGTGGATGTTCAGAGCCTTTTTCTGCAGTAGCAGCTATTTTAAGGACCTCCTCTTCATTGACCCCAACTATATCTGTTACCTCTGGTTTACCCTTTGTAAGCGTTCCTGTTTTATCAAAAACCACTTTATTTAGTTTATAAGCACTTTCAAGATATTCTCCACCACGTATTAACACTCCACTTTCAGCTCCTTTTCCCACACCAACCATAAGCGCGGCCGGAGTTGCAATACCAAGAGCACATGGGCATGATATAATAAGAACGGCAACAAATGATAATAATCCCAGTGTAAAATTACCCAAAACAAATGTCCATGTTAAAAATGTAATGGTTGCTATTGAAACCACTGCAGGCACAAAATAGGCACTCACGCGGTCTGCAAGTCTTTGTATAGGGGCGCTTGATGACTGTGCATCTTCTACAAGCTTAACTATCTGCATAAGAGTGGTCTTTGAACCAACTTTTGTTGCTTCAAATTTTATTAATCCCTGTTTATTGATGGTTGCACCAATTACTTCATCACCCCTTTTTTTGGATACTGGAAGGCTTTCTCCAGTTACTACTGACTCATCTACAGAACTTGAGCCTTCCACAACGACTCCATCCACAGGTATTTTCTCACCAGGCCTTACCACTACCATTTCACCAGGCATGATCTGTTCTGCAAGTATTTCAACTTCTTTTCCTTCTCTTATTACATGTGCAGATTTTGGTCTAAGATCCAGTAACCTTCTAACTGCTGCTGAACTTCTC
Source organism: Methanobacterium sp. (assembly GCA_039666455.1). NCBI lineage: Archaea > Methanobacteriati > Methanobacteriota > Methanobacteria > Methanobacteriales > Methanobacteriaceae > Methanobacterium > Methanobacterium sp. Next base: position 20,314 of record JAVSLW010000004.1, read on the forward strand.
TGCCTTATGTAATCTTCCATAAACTTACCAAGTAGAACAAATGCTATTATTACAGCAGATACTTCAAAATAAACATCTCGTTCTGCTACAGGAAGAACTCCCGGGAAGAATAGAACGAATGTACTGTATCCCCAGGCTGTTAGAGTTCCCATGGCAACGAGGAAGTCCATATTTAAAGCTTTGTTTTTAACTGCGTGATAAGCACCAGTATAGAAAGTCCAGCCGCCTATAAACTGTATAGGGGTTGTAAGCAGAAAAAGCCAGTAGCCCCATGTGAACCAGGGTAATGCTGGAATAGGGGCCCAGCTTATTAATGAAACTCCTGCAGCAAGTGTAAACGTCGCTATAACCCTTAATAATGCAATTAAAAAGACTCCAGATAAAGCTATTGTAACTCGCTGTTTCATCTTTTTTAATTCATCTTCTGGCGATTCAAATCTTTTTGCACATTCTTCATTGCAGAAATAGTATTCTCTTCCATCATACACTCTTTTTATGGATTTAGATTTTTCTATCCGCATACCGCACACAGGATCTGTTGCAAATTCCTCAGATTCATCTGTTCTATAAAAAGCTTTATATCCAGTGTCATCTATTATCTGGACAATTTTCCCCTTACTTATCTTTTCAGGGTCATATCTAACAGTGGCTGTGCCAGTTGCAAAGCTTACATTGGCATCAGCTATACCCTCTTCTTTTTTAAGCCGGTTTGCAATATTTTGAGCACATGCAGTACAGTTCATTCCAGTAATGATCAAGTTTAAAACAGTTCTTGCAGTCCCATTTTCCTGGATATCTCCAGCTTTTAACTCCTCTTCAAGTGCTATAGGGCATGCTTTTTCATTAGATTTTGGTTTTAAGGATGGGGATTTATCTTCAGCCATTTGGTGTACTCCACTTTGTTTTTCATTATGTATCGCAGCCTTTAGGACCTCAGTGCTGTAAATCAAGTTTCACCGGCATTTTCATCTCAAAAATTTTTAATTTTCTTGTGGTTTTTGAAATTTGATTTCCTAACTAATTGCTGTATACTATATATAATAAAACTAATTGTATTTAAATTTAGTACAGGCAAAAAAGTTATATACTACATTATTGTATACTAAATATCACATAGGTAAGGTGATATCATGGAAAAAAGAATACTGCTGTTAAAACTTACAGTTTTGATGCCGTGAAAAAGAAAAACCAGCTTATTAAATAGAAAAGTTTAAATCCTAAAAATTTATCAAAATAAAAAAAGAAAAAACCTAATTTTAAATTAATTAGGTTTTTTAAGCTATAATAAATGAATATTTATACAAAATATCCATTAACTACTTTTTTTCCATTTATTGTCCCATTGTATGGAATTAAAAAGACTCTTCTTTTATCGTGGGACATTCCATGAACTAAACAGAAGTCCATATCTGTTTTCACATCATACCATAATCCTTCAGGACTGGTACCTCTATTAGGGCCGTAATAAGGTCCTTGTTCAAATCTTAAAGTTCCATTGGTTTTTGTAACCGGGTTATAATTCCTGAAAACCCGTGTATGGTAGTTGTAATCACTTTTTATAGCACAAGAATGCCTTCCTGTTGCCATGACATATTCACTTGTTACGACCACATTTTTTGCGCCAACACTTGTAGGCACTATTTTTTTATAAATAGTTTTCTTATAAGCAGCTTTAACCTTTTTATACCTGTACTTTTTGTATTTATAGGCTTTAACCTTTTTATACCTGTATTTTGAAGATCTTTTTACTTTCTTCATTTTTTTACTGTATTTAGAAGCTGCTTTTACTTCTAATTGTTTTGTATTTCCATTTAAATTAATTTTTGCGTCTCCAAACACTGTCAAAATCTTCGATTTTGGCACTCCCAGATTAGAGATTTTAGAGTTTTCATGTTTGAAGGGCCCATTTAGTGTATTTTGGGTTTGTACTCCCGCAACAGCAGGGAGAATGCTCACTACCATTACTAATGTAAATAGTAATGCGCTTTTTGATTTCCACGTAATTGTACCGCCTCCGTGTCCTGTATGTTAACATTCATTTAGGACATTTTAGTACAGGCAAATGATAGAATATGATCACATATAAATCTTTTGGTTTCTAGGAGTTGTAAACTTATTGGGTGTTAGAATTCATTTTAACCACTGGAAACTGAACTTCTGTAAGAATCTCTTCAGGTTCTACTTCTTCTGGATTGTTCAAATAAACCTCTGTAACCGGTCCGATTATGTCATAACCATTTTCAATAGCATATTTAGCTAATTCATCAATAACTGGTCCAACCTGGTCATAAGGGCCTTTATGCATGGTTGCAACAACTGTATGCTCTGGGATTAGCTTTACCTGAACTTTTCCCTCATCACTTGCTGTGCCTTCAAATGAAGCGCCGATTTCATAGAAAAGTTCCTCTGGCGGTACCTCGTCAGGACGGTTGAAATAAGCTCCATAAATCATTCCAGTCATGGTGAGACCTTTATTCATCACCCATTCCACTACTTCACCAATAAGCTCGGGGATCTTATCATAATGGCCCCTGTATCTTATAAAGGCCACCTGTGTGCTGTTCATTCTTTTTTCTTCTACTTTCATAATTTTATCCTCCAGTAAGATATAGATCATTGAGATAATTATTTTTTCCTTTTTGAAACTTTTTTTAAGTTACTATGCTCTGATTTTAGTTTAATTGCAAGTCTTGACCTTTCAAGTGCTACACCAAGCTGCAAACCTATGGAACTTAGATTTTCAAGGCTGATTCTATTATATACCTTTATTTTCCTGCTCCCCATATTCAAAAGCCCAATGATCTTTTTACCACTTTTTATGGGAAGTATTAACAGTGTTTTTATATCATTTGCTCTTATAGCAGGTTCAAGAGACTTGTATTCTTCTGATTTTGGAGTAATATACACAACATCCTGCTTTTTGAAGGTTTTACTGAAAAGATCTTTAAACATGCCGGCCATGCACATATTTTTGAGATTTTCAGGCAGGTTTTTATGCACTCGAAGTGTGAGTTCTTCATCTTTATCTGTAAGGTATATACAGCCCATTTCAAACCCAATAGAATTCATAACAGTTGAAACAGCCATTTCAAGCATTTCATCCTCTGCATGGGATGAATTTATTATGCTGGAGATTTTATTCATGGCAATCAGGGTATTTACAAACTCTTCCCTCTCCTGGGTTAGCTTTTGCATCTTAATATATCCTGAAAGTTCATCTGCAGCTATTTCCACATTTTCAATACTGACTGAACTTACAGATTTTAAAGTGCTTAGCAGTAACATGGCCCCAATTCCATGTTCTTCATTTATAATTGGGACGGATATGGCCATGGAAAGAGATATATCATTCAAATTAGATTTAATTGTTTCCAGATAGTAATTTCCCTCCTTTGCTGTTACAGTTTCCATTGAATCCATACTTTTTTCTATAAACCTGCTTATATAGTTAGGTACATGATCAGCTGTTATTTTAGATATTTTTTCATCTGCTCCATATGCTGAATAATGTGTTTTTCCATTTTTTAGAAATATTACAAAGTATTTATGTGGAATAAGGATGTTAATCAGGTTTTTTATTTCATTTATCACATTTTCTTCATTTTCGGATGAATCTACAGCTTGAACTATGGATAAAAGTGTTTCCAGGTCGCGTTTTGTTCTTTTAGATCCTGAAACTTCCTCTCCAATAATTGAGGCACCAATAATATTTTTCCTATCATCCAAAATTGAATACATTGAAATACGGTAAGGTCTGTATACTCCCTGTTTTTCCATTAAATCTATCCAAACAGTTGCCTTATCTTTAAATTTCAATGATTGCATTGTATTTTCAATTAAAATGGTCTTTTCATGGTCTAAAATCTCTCTAAGATTTTCTATCTCTGGAAAAAATGTTTTAAACGTATTATTCGCTGCAATTATGTCCATATGGTTATTAATGGTAAATAGTACAATATCAATCCTGTCAATTGAATTTTTAAGGTCTATTCCCTCTAAAATTAAAGAATGAAGTTTTGCTGCTGCTGATACGAGTTCCGCATTGTCTTCAAGAACTTTTTCCACAGATTTAACTGTTATTTCTGGTTCAACACCTGAATCAGGGCTTAAATACCATAATTTACTCCTTCCAACGAATTTATAGTTCAATATGCCTTTTGCATGCAATATACTTAAATATTTGAGCACGGTTGCCCTGCTTCTGCTGGTTCCTCTGGTTATTTTATCCAGCATGCACTCTTCTGGCGGATGAGACTTTATATATGTTATTATCGACCTTTCTATGTTGGACAGTTCTTTCATTTCATCAGCTCGTTTTTATACTATATAGTATAAATCATGGACCTTATATAATATTGGGGTTATATCAATACTTTCAGTTATTTAATGTTTTTCACCTTATGTAGAGTATAGTTATCTGGAATAAAGTTTCGAGGGCTTTCAAACATTTTTATGTTGGATTACCCAAAAAACCAGAAATTTTCGACAGCTTTGCCAAGCTTGAAAACATTAAAAAGAGTTTTCAGTGATAAAAATTAGAGTAGAAGTTATAAGTTAAGGAACAGAGAAACCAAACTAAAAAACAAACATTACGACATTCGGCCGTTGAAGTTTTATGGATTTATGATGCTTTCGTTTTTTCATATCAACAAAGCGAAGTCTTTGCCCATTCCCTCTGCAATTTTCCAGGTAAAGAAAAGAAAATTATGGCCAAAAAAAATTGATGGGTGCATCCAGCACCCTGAAACCAATAGTGCCATAAAATAATAATCAATATTATTTTTTAGCGATCATGACTTCGCTGGCTTTAATTACTGCATAGACTTCTTCACCCTCTTTAAGATCTAAATCTTCAACAGCTTCTTTGGTTATACTTGCTGTTACTACGTGAGGGGATTCTACTTTTATTTTTATTGTGGAAGTCACAGGGCCTTTGTCGATACTTTCAATTTTTCCTTTAAGAACATTTCTTGCACTTATTTTCATAAAATCACCAGTTGTTATATATTGTTAAACTATTTTATATATTTTTTGTTAAACTGGCACTTTTTTATGGATGTTTGGTCTGTATATAAAAAGAAATCAGGCAGTATTTCAGAAAAATTTTTATACAGTGCTATTTTAAATAATGATTTTAGACAATGATAAACTTAATTAGTACAGAATTAAAAAACCCTTATATTGTTCGGTGTATAGACTTAATTTATTTACATGAACATGAAAATAACTATAATTTTATTTCTATCCTGACAATATTTTAGAGCCTGTGAAAATTAAAAATTTTGACAGCTATAAAACACATGGTGATTCTATGACACAAATGGATGAAGCAAAAAAAGGCGTAATAACAGAGGAAATGAAGGCAGTAGCAGCTGCTGAAAACGTTTCAGAGGAATTTATCAGAAAATCCGTTGCCCAGGGAACCATAGCCATCCCCAGCAATGTTAAAAGAGATGTTAAATCTGTTGGAATTGGTGCAGGGCTTAGAACAAAAGTAAATGCTACCATTGGAACCTCAACAGATATCTGTGACTTTGATATGGAAGAGGAAAAGGCCCGAGTGGCCATGAAATACAATGCAGATACATTAATGGAACTTTCTGTAGGTGGAGACCTTGATGAAATAAGGAGAAGAATTCTTAAAATTTCAGACATTCCTGTAGGAAGTGTACCTGTCTACCAGGCTGCTATTGAAACCATAAGGGAAAAGGGCGCTGCTATTTACATGGACGAAGATATAATGTTTAAAGCCATTGAAAAGCAGGCCAAAGATGGTATAGACTTCATGGCAATTCACTGCAGTGTAAACAGAGAAACCCTCAAAAGGTTAAAAAGACAGGGACGTGAAGGAGGGCTTGTAAGCAGAGGCGGAGCACTTGTATCTGCATGGATGGTTGAAAATGGAATGGAAAATCCATTATACAAAGATTTTGATTACATTCTTGAAATTGCAAAAGAATATGATTTTGTTATGTCCATGGCTAACGCTATGAGGGCTGGAGCAATAGCAGATTCTACAGACCGGGCTGCAGTTCAGGAACTCATTGTACTTGGAGAATTAATTGACAGAGCACGAGAAGCAGGCGTGCAGACCATTGTAGAAGGACCAGGACATATACCTTTAAATGAAATCCCTGCAAACGTGGTGCTCCAGAAAAAATTGTGCAGGGGAGCACCTTTCTATATGTTAGGGCCGATTGTAACTGATATCGGTGCTGGATACGATCATATTGTATCTTCAATCGGTGCAGCAGCATCAGCAGGTGCTGGGGCAGACTTCATCTGTTATGTAACACCAGCAGAACACCTTGCATTACCTGATGCAAAGGATGTTAAAGACGGCGTAATTGCAACAAGAATTGGAGCATATGTTGGAGACATGCAAAAAGGCATACATAGCGGTGAAAAAGACCTTATAATGGCTAATGCTCGTAAAAAGCTTAACTGGGAAGCACAGTTTGAATCTGCAATGTGTCCAGAAGAAGCAAGGAAAATAAGGAACGAAAGACCACCAGCAGAAGAAGATACCTGCTCAATGTGCGGAAGCTACTGTGCAGTTAAGATTGTAAACGAATGGTTAGACGAAGCAGACACTGATTTGTTTGATTAAATCTTAATCATCATTTTATTATCTTTGAAAATAAATTTATATAATTATAATTTTTTGGAATTTACATAGTTTTTGAGGCTCTGAATCCCTCAAAATTCTTTGAATTTTATTATTTTTAGACAGGTGATTTGATTGAAACACTGGATTGAAAATATTGCAGACAGTTTAAATAGAGACGTGGAAAAGCATGTAATTGCAAGCGGAACATCCATATCAGGTTCCATACATATTGGAAATTCATGCGACGTGTTTATTGCAAATGCGATCACAAAAGCTTTAAAGAACACTGGCACTCCTGCAGAAGTAATATGGATTGCAGACGACTACGACCCACTTCGTAAGGTCCCTTACCCCCTTCCAGAAAGTTATGAAAAATATTTAGGCATGCCCTATGCCCATATTCCATGTCCTGAAGACTGCTGTACAAATTTTGTGGAACATTTTGAAAAACCATTCCTTGACACTTTGGATGATTTTGGAATCTCCCTTAAGATTTATTCAGGAGAGAAAATGTACAAAGAAGGCATTTATAACGATTATGTAAGAATATCCCTCGAAAAAGCACCTGAAATTCGAGAAATATTCAATCAATACCGTGAAAATCCCTTAGCAGATGATTGGCTTCCCTATAATCCAATCTGCAAGGAATGTGGAAGAATTAATACAACTTTTGCCTATGGCTATGATGGTGATATGGTTCATTACAGATGTGAATGTGGACATGAAGGGTCAATGGATATCAAATCTGGTAGGGGAAAGCTTACATGGCGTGTTGAATGGGCTGCACGGTGGAAAATACTCAAAATCACCTGCGAACCATTTGGAAAAGACCATGCAGCAAGCGGAGGTTCATACGATGTGAGCAGTATCATATCAAAGGAAATATTTGACTATCCTGCCCCTTATCCCGTGCCTTACGAATGGATTACACTGAAAGGCGATGCAATGTCAAAATCCAAAGGAGTATTTTTCACCCCAGGCCAGTGGCTTGAAATTGGAGCACCTGAAACACTTAATTACTTTATATTTCGAAGCAAACCCCTAAAACACAAGGATTTCAATCCTCAAATGCCATTTTTGGACTTTATTGACCAGTACGACCGAATTGAGAGAATATACTATGGTGCAGAAGAGCCGGCATCCCCAAAGGAAGAAGAAAAGCTTAGAAAGATTTATGAAATCTCACAGATTGAATTAAAAGACAGGATGCCTTTCCAGCCATCCTACAGGTTTATGACTGTGGCTTACCAGATTGCTGATGGAAACATTAACACCGTCTTTAAAATATTAAAGAAGAATTCTAAGCTTCCAGATTACATGGAAAAATTGGAATTTGAAGAACTAAGTAAAGAAGACCTTGCCAGGCTTGAAATGAGGATGAATCACATTAAAAACTGGCTTGATAAATACGCCCCCCAATTTGTGAAGTTCCATGTTGCAAAAAAGATCCCTGAATTACATTTAGATGAAGATCAGACTCAGTTTTTACTTAAACTTGCAGACATTCTTGAAAAAAAGGATTACACTGCAGAGGAGCTTCATGATGAAATGTACACTCTTCTAAGAGAATTTGATATGAAACCTCAAAAAGCATTTCAGGCGATTTATAAGACAATTATCGGAAAAAAGCATGGTCCAAGAGCAGCATCATTTGTTTTATCCCTTGATAAGGATTTTGTAATTAAAAGATTTAAAAAAGAGATGTGATCAGGCCAATCTTTTTCAGCTTTGTAGTTTCTTAATTTCCTCTTGAATTTCTTTGATTACTTCACTATTGTATATTTTTTTCTTATCTCTTTCTTTAACTGAAATGATATAGAAAACATTACCCCCAAAATTTTCTTTAAACTTCTTATGAGTTTCAGCTTGTATATTGTGTTCTTTAAATATTTGAGGGATATGCGAAACCCCTCCTGCGGGTTTAATTTGAAGTCCAATATACTTGTCTTTGATTTTAATAAAAAAATCAACATTATATAAACGATCCCACTCATCAGGCGCAGGTTCTATAGCTGAAAACGATTCATAGCACTATTCAATATCCATTCTTTTGCCATTTCATTATCCTCGTTCTACTAATTAAAAGACCTATATATCATGCTTTACATATAATGTTTAAGATTAGTATTGTTGATAGTTAGTTTAATACATTTTAGCCCCGAGAAAGCTTAAAATTATATAAATAAGGATATATGCTATCATACAATGATTCGAATAATCTCTGTTATCTATATCCCTTAAAATGTAAAAGAAAAGGTGGAAAATGAATTGAAAACAAATCACAAAATTGTTTTTGGAAATTCAAAAAACATGAAAGAAATCCTTCCTGAGAGTGTGAATTTTGTAGTTACATCTCCCCCTTATCCAATGATTGAAATGTGGGATGGACAATTCTCTTACATTAATCCTGAGATTAAAGAGGCACTGCAAAATGAAGAAGGAGTTAAAGCATACAATCTGATGAATGAAGAGTTAAATAAAACCTGGATTGAAATAGACAGAGTATTATCTCCGGGTGGAATTGTTTGTATCAATATAGGAGATGCAACAAGAAAAATAGGAGATTCGTTTCAACTCTATCCAAATCATTCTCGTATAACTCATTATTTTGAAAAAATGAACTATCAAGTCTTACCTCCAATTATATGGAGAAAAGAAACAAACAAGCCTACTAAATTCATGGGCTCAGGAATGCTACCTCCCAATGCATACATTACATTAGAACATGAATACATATTAATTTTCCGTAAAGGAAGCAACAGGTCTTTTAAATTGAAAGAAAAGCAACTTAGAAGAGAAAGTGCATACTTCTGGGAAGAGAGAAATATCTGGTTTTCAGATTTATGGAGTGATTTAAAGGGAATTTCACAAAAATTAAATCATGAAAATTTGAGAGAGAGATCTGCAGCATTTCCATTTGAGTTAGCATATAGATTGATTAATATGTTTTCTGTTCAGGGTGACACCATTTTAGATCCATTTGTTGGCACAGGAACAACCACGTTGGCTGCAATGTGTGCTGCAAGAAATTCGGTAGGATATGAGTTAGAATCAAAATTCAAAAAAGTAATTGAATATAGGGTTTTTGATTTTTTAAAATTTTCAAGAAAAGTTATCAATGAGAGATTAGAAAATCATGTTCAATTTGTTGAAAAGAGAAAAAAAGAAAGGGGAGAATTGAAGCACGAATCACTAAGATACGGATTCAAAGTTATGACTGGTCAGGAAAAAAACATTTTCTTCCCGACAATAGAAAAAATTGAAACTGTTGGTGAAGATGAATTTGAAGTATTGTATGATGAAAGGGCAAATTTATTTAAAATTAAAAAAGATAAAGCAATTAATGTGCAAATAAAACTAATATGATCAATATAAATATGTTAGCGGAGTGCCTGCATTATTATTTATCATTTTATCCAGCGAATACTGTGCTAACAATCTTTCATGTCCATTTTCAGTCTTTATTCTGTATGCTAAAAGTTCGCTATCATTTATTACGAGTTTATTATAAGATGGATGATTATTACCATATAATCTTCTGGTGGTTGCAGTACCTGAATTTGAAATCACCATATCTTCAACTTTCCATGCATTAGAAACATGTTTATGGCCGTTTAAGACCAGATTTACTCCATGGCCTGTAAGTAACTTTAATGTATCTCCAGCATCAAGTAAAATGTTTCTTTCACGTCCTGTTTGAGGTATTGGAAGTAAATGGTGGTGAAAAGTCACAATTCTAAACATATCCTGCGGTATCTTATTTAATTCATCATTTAACCATTCCAGCTGATCGAATCCTATTTTTCCATCGTGTATGTCTGGTTCTGAAGAATCAACACCAATAATGAGAATATCGTTGTTCTTATCTATATCAACAAATTTTCGATCGCCAATCAGCCTTCTAAAATGGATTAATCCAGCATTACAGGCATCATGATTTCCAGGGATAACATAGGTTTCTGTTACAGATTTTAATTCTGTTATAAAATCCTTTGCACAATTATATTCTTCAATATAACCCATTGAAGTTATATCTCCTGCTATAACTATTAAATCAGGGTTTTCATATTCTATATGTAATTTTAATTTATTTTTTAACTCTTCACTGAATCTATATTCCCCAAAATGCAGATCAGATATTTGAATTATCTTTTTTTCCATGAATTTCACCGAAATGATATTTCTCTATTTAACCAGGCCCCCAGGGATTTTATAAATTGGCAGAGAACCTGAAGGCCTTTAATCGGGGATTTAAACTCATTTAATCATTATTCCATGCTTAAGGGGGAGTAGAATTTTTTTGGTTGTGAGGTGACTGAAATTACCTACTCCTCCTTTAAACATACATATCAGGTCCTGATTTCTTCAGTGGAAGCCATCAAAAATTCTTCGAATTTTTGATTGCCCGAAAATCCCTCAAACACGTAGTGTTCGACGGAATTTTGGATACATGTCAGGCCCTGTTTAAAATTTATTGTTTTCATCATATAAAAATCTTACACATTAAGTATACTATAGTGCTCATTTTGCATAATAATTAAAAAAGAAATTTATGATGGTTAACCTATTAAAGATAAAAGTATCAAAATAACAAACACACTTTATAAGAGGACAGATATGAGAGTTAAGGTCATTGAAAAAGAAGTAATGGATCCGCTGGCTGAGGCCATTGCTCAAAAGATAGAAATATCGCCCATCCCTGAAAAAATCAGTAAAATAACATATTTTGACAATACAAAGCCCAATGCTGATGTAATATTGAATACCGTCAGGGAAAAATTAAATATAGATCATATTGAAGCCATAAAACCTGCAGGCGCCCCAGCAACTGAAGAACAGATACGAATAGCTAAAAAAGGAGATGTTGTAATTTTAGCTCTTGGAGACTGCGGTTCATGCACCACATGGGTCATTTTAGATGCTATACGGCTTGAAAAAGAAGGAAAACCTGCACTTTGTATTTGTACGCACGAATTCACCGAATATGCGCATTCACTTGCAAAAGCCCAGGGAGCAGAAGATTTAAGGATAGTTGAAATTCAACACCCCATTGCAGGACTTAAAGAAGATGAGGTAACAGAAAAAACATTGAAAATTATCCCTGAAATTAAAAAACTGCTGAATATAACTTAAATTTATCGAGGGCTTTTATGAAAAACAATAAAATCAACAAAGATACATGCGGATGCTCCATTGAAGATTTACTAAGTGAAAACATAGGAAAAATCGAAGAACGCCTATGCAGTGCATCCCCAGAGGATATGGAATTTTATGTTGAACCTGACGTGGAAAAAATAAGTTATGAATTTTACATGAAAAAACAGACCGATGGTTTGCCCATAATCCCCCCAACAGGAGAACGAGTACGTAAATTTATCGAGTTTAGTGGCTTAAATAAGGATGATTTAATAGCTGTGCTTCCTCCAAGGTCTGGAAAGGCCACAGTAGAAAAAATAGCCATAAATTCTGTTATGGCTGGCTGCATTCCTCAATTCATGCCTGTAATTCAGCATTCAATTAAAGCAATTTCAGCAGAAAAATTCAATTTACCGGGAATAAACGCTACAACACACCCTGTAGCAATATGTACCATTTTAAATGGCCCTATAGGTGCTGAAATAGGTATTAACCACGGTTCAGGATGTTTAGGACCTGGAAATATTGCAAATGCCACCATTGGACGTGCAGTAAGACTCTGCCTTATAAACATCGCCGGTGCAATTCCTGGAATTGGAGATCATGCCACTCTTGCATCGCCTTCTAAATATAGCTTTTGTTTTGGTGAGGCTGAAGATGAAAATCCATGGGAACCGCTGCATGTAGAACGTGGATTCAGCAAAAATGAAAGTACTGTAACAGTGATGGCACTGGATTCACCCCACAACGTGAACGATCATCGAAGTAAAACCGCAGAAGACCTGATGGATACAATAATTGATACTGCAGCAGTTGCAGGGTGTAATAACAGTCATGTGCCTGGAGAAATACTCATCATAATGAGCCCAGAGCATGCAAAAACAATTGCTGCTAATGGATGGAGCAGCGAAGATGTTAAGAAATATTTCCACGAAAACGCACTGGTACCTGTTGAATTGGGAGATAGAGGAGGTAGAAAGCTTGATGAAAAATGGATCGTTGATGGCGATGTTTGGATAACAAGAAAACCTGATGATGTGGTTATTGTTGTTGCCGGAGGTACTGGAAGACACACCATGATCTGCCATGGCTTTGGAACGTCTTCAGAATCAGTTACAGAATTGATAAAGCTTGTAGATGGGACTGCTGCTCCATCAGTGCATGATTTTAAAAATAAAGTCTGAATTTCTTCTACCAGATTTAACAGAGATATTTAAACAAAATACATCAATGATTATGATGGATGAATCTAATTCCATCTAACTTCTTTTTTAAGTTCAAAATTAGTAATTTCCTAATCAAAATTAAAATGAAACCTTTATGGTTTCAATTTGGAGTTATTTCACCATTATTATTTACAAAGCTGAATTTCAATGGCTGAAACGTTTGTAGCTGTGCCTTCATTGCCTAAAATTTCTTCTGTGCATATATCTATAGATCCAAGTTCTACATCTGATACAAACCTGTTTCTAACTATTTCAGCAACATCAACAGCTCTACTAATGGCCCTTCCACGTGCCTTTAAAATTACTTCTTTGGTTCCGCCGTTCATCTGGGTTACGACAGCTAATACATAGTTCATTACGGGTTTATTTCCAATGTATACAACATTTTCCTCTGACATCACTTTAACCTCCAAAGAATATCCATGCGATTTGATTTATAATATTTATTATAATCATGTAATTAATATATATAATTTATGTTTTGCATACTCTACTTTCTGACTTTAAATAGGCAAAAAAAGGATAATTTTTACCCTCTTCTATAGAAATTAAATAAACTCTACTCAAAATTGTTATGAAATTCAAGGGCCATGGCATTTACTTTACCCTCTTTATCTTTAATGTGATTTAAATCTGCTCTTACAGTCAAAACAGTTCCATTTTTGGCTAATATTGTAAATTCTTCTGAAGATATAGATGAACTAATTTTTAGCTTCTTTAAAGCATTGGATTCTCCATTATGAATTCTAAATACCTCTTCTAACTTATTATCAACTGCATCTTCCTGCATCCAGCCAGTGATATCTTCAGCCATGTTATTCATGAATTTGATCTTACCATCAGCATCTGTAACAATAAGGGCCTGGTTAATACTTTCAAGAAGTGCGGAAATCCATTGGTCATGTGTTTTTTCCATTTTATGCCGGTAAAGAGTTATTTCAATAATACTATGCAGCTCACTTTCTTCAAAAGGCTTGTGAATAAATCCTGATGGTTCTTTAAGGACATATCCAGAAGGTTCAGTTTTTTTAGCTCTTTTAAAGGTGTTTTCATCTGAATAGGCAGTTAAATAAATTACAGGTATATCATAGTGCTTCTTAATCTCTTCTGCAGCTTCTATACCATCTATTTCACCTTCAAGCATGATATCCATCAAAATAAGATCTGGTTGAAGCTCCCCTGCTTTTTTTACTGCATCTTCACCAGAATATAGAACAGCAGGTACCCTGTAACCTAAGCTCATAAGGCAGTCTTTTATGTCTTCAGCTGTAATTCTCTCATCTTCTACAACCATGATTTTTGCACTCATATTATCCTCTCTAAAATATGCAAGCTAATGATTCATGCTTAGTATATGATTAATTAATGATAAATTTTCCTATCTCAAGATAAGTATCTTGTTTATTGCATCTAAAACTGCTTCTACACTTGCCATAACAATATCCTCTGTTGTAGACCGCCCAGTCGCTTTATTTCCATCTTTATCTCCCATTATAACAAATACTTCGGCAAGAGCGTCGGTTCCGCCTGTTATCGCCTCTATATTATACTCTTGAAGTTCAATATCTGCTGTTTCACCCACAACACTTTGAATAGCATTTATAGCAGCATCCACAGGCCCTACACCTGTTTTAGCCACAGTTTTGGTTTTGCCATCAATTCTAAGCTTTACAGTTGCTGTGGGCATGACACTGTTTCCGGTCATGACCGAAAAACCTTCCAGTTTTACAATTTCTTCTTTGGCCCTTCCAAGGACACTTTCAGCTATAGCTCTTAAATCAGCGTCGGTAACACATTTTCCTTTATCTCCAAGGGCTTTAACCTGATCAAATACCTTTTTAAACTGTTCATTGTCTAATTCTATCCCATACTCATCAAGCTTTGATTTAATAGCCTTTGCGCCCGTATGTTTTCCTAAAACGATTCTTCGAGTGTGACCCACTATTTCAGGGGTGATTGCTTCGTAGGTTTCTGCCTTTGCAAGCACGCCGTGGACATGTATCCCTGCCTCATGTGCAAAAGCATTTTCTCCAACTATAGCTTTGTTTGGAGGCATTTTTACTCCAGTGATTCTTGAAACGAATTCTGAAATATTCACCAGATTTTCAGTTTTAATATCCATTTTAATGCCGTATTCTATGATTAAAGCCATTACAACTTCTTCCAGTGACGCATTTCCTGCACGTTCGCCCAGTCCATTTACAGTTACATGAACCTGGCTGGCACCAGCCTCTACTGAAGATAGGGAATTGGCCACTGCAAGTCCAAAATCATCATGGCAGTGCACACTTACTGGAACATTTAATTCTTTTTTAAGCTCTCTTATAAGCCATTTCATGGAAGTTGGGACCATGACACCAACTGTATCGGGAACATTTATATAATCTACTCCTGCATCCTCAACTGCCCTGTAAATTTCTTTTAGATAATCAAATTCTGTTCTTGTGGCGTCTTCTGCTGAAAATTCAGCGGTGATATCATGGTCCTTTATATATTCAACTGCATCTACTGATTTGCTTAAAATTTCTTCTTTGCTCATTTTAAGCTTAAATTCTCTGTGAAGTGGCGAAGTACCAATAAAAGTGTGTATATAATCAACATCACAGTCAATTGCAGCGTCCAGATCTCCTTTTAAAGGTCTTGCCAGACCACAGATCTGGGCATTAAAACCCATTTTTAGAATTTCACGAGCTGCCTCTTTTTCACCGCTTGAAGAAGCAGGAAATCCCGCCTCTATCACATTAACACCAAGATCATCAAGCCTTTTTGCAATTCTTATCTTTTCATCTACTGTTATTGCAACACCAGGTGTCTGTTCACCGTCTCTTAGCGTCGTGTCAAATATTCTTACCGTTTCCGGTAGATTCATCTCTTTTTTAACTTTTTCTATATACATAAATAATACTCTCCTCTTGGTCTGGCAATGGTATATTTATTTGAAGTATACCAATAAAAAAATATGTATGTAAAATATAAAATAAATGAATTTGCAAAAGCTATGCACCCATACTGAGACTTAAAAAATTTCTTAAGCCCGGAGCAAGACCTAAAATAAATATTGCAAGTTTTAGCATGTTTTTAATGGTATTATCCTCAATATATAGGTCTATCACGTAAAGTGCAGCTAAAATTACAGCTATTTTTAATGGAAACATTACAAATGCAGTTCCTGCAAGGCCTGTAAGCGCATTTGGAAGAACGTGCTGTTCAGCGTAGCCATAAAAGTCCACTGCAATAAATGTTGATGATGCATCAAATAACTGAGCTGAAAGAACACCCAAATTGAATTTATTCTTTAAAAGACCCCATTTATTCCTTAAAAGCCAAAAAAATGAGGATACAACTGCCCATATGCCAGTAACTTCAAAAAATGCAGTCCAATTTATGTGATTTATGAATAAAATATTGGGAATACATAAAATAGTGCCTGCAATAAACATTGGATATCTGTAATCAAAATTTGTCTTCTTTTCAACATAAACAGATATTAGAAGTACTGCAATTGTTATAAATCCTGTTAATATGTAAATTCCAGGAGTAACAAGCCACAGAGTGAGGGGATATATGCCATTATCTACAAGGGCCCTGGCACTTGATCCAAACAATATAAAGGGAATCAGTGGAATAAAAAGATCTCCTGGATCCTTTTTGATGTATTTAAACATTTTTATAACTAATATTACCACAATTCCCAGTATAATTCCAAAAACAATTGTATTAAACAATGTGTAGCCGGGGTGAAGGTAAAAAAAATTGTCCTGAATGAATTGTGAAATTGAATCTAACATAAATTTAATAGAAATTCAGATAATTTAAGCTTTTTTATACATGTTGAGCCTGTCCCCTAATTAATTCTTCCACCTTAAATTCTGCTTATTTTTTAAGAAACCACATTAACAGGGACTTTTGATTTCCTCACCACTCGATCAGCTGTACTTCCAAGCAGGAATTGTTCTATTCCATGTTTACCAGATTTTCCAATCACTATCTGATCTACGCTTTCTTCTTCAGCAATTTTAAGTATGATATCTGCAGGTTTACCTTCTCTAATCATGGTTCTAAGATTGACATTTTTACACTCGCCTACACATTGTGCTTCTTCTATCTTTTTTTTAAATTTTTCGACTGCTCCTTTTCCTTCTTTTTTTAATTGTTCATATAATTGTTTTCTTAGATCCTGCTGTGGTAATGCATCTAAATAAGAGGCATCAATCACATATAAAACAATGATATCGGCACCATTTAAACCTACCATCGAAATAGCTTGTTCTCCTGCTTTTTCTGCCTGTTTAGAATTATCTGTGGCTAACAATATTTTTTCGCTCATAATTATCTCCGGAAATTAAATTCTTAATTATTATGTACAACCGGGAATAAATAATATTATGGAAATTCTCATACAGCCCGTTGGAAAGATAGTAAATGAAGTTCTTTTTATTCTAAAAGAGTCTTTAGAGGAAATATTCAGTATTAAATGCCATATATCAAAAGATATCCTAAATATACCTGATGAATCTTACAATTCATCCAGAAATCAATATTATTCAACAGGAATTTTTAAAAAGAGTCTTAAAAGAGGCTGTTCATGAAATGGGACATACTTTTGGGATTCCGCACTGTGAAAATCATTTATGTGTGATGCATTTCAGTAATAGCATAGTGGAAACTGATATAAAAGGCGCTGGATTTTGCAGGAATTGTTTAAATGAACTTAAAAATATGTACAGGGATTTAAAAAGAAGTTAAATTCTTTTAATCTTTTTATTCAGAACTTCCTTTAATATTAAAGGTAGGGGTGTTCTATCGCCAAATACACAGGTTTTACCTGATAAAATACCCCGAATTATGCTACAAACAGAAAAATCAGCTTCTAATTCAGTTACACAGCTTCCTATAGCTCCGGGAAAATGTGCATCACTTGCTCCAATTTGAGGTATCCCTCTTTTTTCTGCAAGCTTTTTGGCTTTCCAGTTAGAATAACCCAGGATATATCGTGAATTTAATGTTTCTATGGCATCTACATCCAGTGTTTTAACGTAATCGCATAGTCCTTCTCTGTAACGCACAAAAGGATGTGGAATAACAGCTATTCCTC
Source organism: Methanobacterium sp. (assembly GCA_039666455.1). Taxonomy (NCBI): domain Archaea; kingdom Methanobacteriati; phylum Methanobacteriota; class Methanobacteria; order Methanobacteriales; family Methanobacteriaceae; genus Methanobacterium; species Methanobacterium sp. Next base: position 38,381 of record JAVSLW010000004.1, read on the forward strand.
CCTGTTCTCTTATCCTGTCAATTGTTTCTTCTGGAGATATTCTGGATGGAATTTCTTCTTGAATCCCCAGTGCAACAATGTGGCCTTTTAAAGTACTTATTTCCATTGCAGGAATAATAAGAAAATCTTCCAGTCCCTTAGCTTCTTTAATACCTTCTATTGAACCTTTAATTGAATTATGATCTGCTATTGCAACTGCATCAAGACCTATCTTTCTTGATCTTTTAACAATCTCCTTTGGAGTCATTCTGGAATCATTAGAATATCTGCTGTGAACATGAGGATCTATAATCATTTAAAACCCCGTATATTTGACTTAATAGCTTTAATAAGTCCTACTGGACCTGTCATCATCACGTCTCCTGCGGGAGCTGCATAATGCACATTAAAATCAGTTTTCTCCAGTACTTTTCGGCGGGGGCCCGTCGCAACTATGGCCTCAAAATCATCTATCGGCTTTAAAGACCATGCTCCGTGCCCATGATCTTCATGCACTTCCTCATGAGTTATAGACCCGTCTGCAAGTTTCCCTACAAACATTTCTATCTTATCAGGAGTCATTTTGCGGGTATGGTGTTCAAATACTCCTACAATTTTTCCATTATCAAAAGCTGCTGCCAGAGAGTGTCCGTTTCCAATGTCCATAGCTATAAATTTTTTAAGACCTTTTACATCTCTGTCACATGTTGCACCACAAATAGATGCGAACTTTGAATCCATTACTGCAGTGTTATATTCTTTAAATGCTCTAAATACAGCATTAATTCTTGTAAAATAATCTGGAGCACTGCCAAAGTATGCAAATTCTTCTGGCCTTTTGGGAACATCTAATTTTTCCCTGATCTTCATGAATCTAAAATTTCTATCTCCCATACCTTCCATAAACCCATGATCCTGGACTGCTACCCCTAAAAAGTCGAAATGAGGATCAACATCAAATTTAGATAAAGATCCACCTATTGCATCCAGATCCACATCTTTAAGCTCAATTTCAGTTAAATTTTTATATTTTTCTATTTTCCAGGGAGACACTATTTCAATTCCTAAAGACCTTACAAAATTTAGATCATCCCTTATTGTTCTTGCAGCATTTTCAGTCATGAAGACTTTGTTTCCCTGGTCCAAATGATCTTTTACTGCTTTATTTATGGGACCTCCACCCATAGTTTCCCCTTTTATAAATAAATCTCCCTCAAATTTACTTATTCTGTCTGCAATTATCTTTGTGGGGGAGGGCATCACCAGCTTTGGAGAATTTTCAATGGACTCGTCTGTATTATAAAGCATGATATCCTGGGTACCAGAACCTACATCAATAGCTAAAATCTTCATGTTACTATATTTGATTTCATATTTTATAAATCATCTAAACTGGATAGTTTGAAATTTGATCGTCACATTTTCCTCCTACGGGCATCATAAAAAAAGAGTGTTTATTCAGATAAATGCTTTTTAATAAGATTTACGCCCCATTCTACCATTGTTTTTGCTTCCTCTTTTGTTTTAGCCTCTGCAAAGCATCTAAATATTGGTTCTGTTCCAGAAGGCCTTATTATAACCCATCCTTCTTCTTTAATTATTTTAACACCGTCTGTGGTATCAACTTTAAATTCCCTGGTTTCTTCTGCAATTTTCTGCATTACAACCTGTTTAAGCTCCTCAGGACACTTTATTTTCATTTTTTCAGAATAATAAACAGGCAATTCCTCTACAAGCCTGGAGAGAGGTTTCCCTGATTTTGCAATTATTTCAACAATCTTTGCTGCTGAAAGTGCAGCGTCCCTTCCATAGACAAAATCAGGGAATATTAAACCACCATTTTCTTCGCCGCCGAAAAGGCCTTTTTTATCTTTTAATTTTCTTGCAACTACTAAATCTCCAACCTTTGTTGCTATAACTTCGCCGTTATATTCATTTGCTATATCATAAATTGCAGTTGATGTTGCAACTGTGGTAACGATTAAACCGCCTTTATTTTCCTTAAGCATGTATTTTTCTACAAGTGCAAATGATTTATCTCCAAAAACAAAATTTCCATTCTCATCAATACAGATAGTACGATCCGCATCCCCGTCATGGGCAAGCCCCACATCTGCACCTGTTGCCTTTACAACTTCGATTAATTCTTTAAGATTCGGTTCTGTAGGTTCAGGGTCTCTACCTGGGAAAAATCCATCGGGCTGACAGTTCATGGTAATAACTTCACAGCCAAGCTCCCTCAAGATGTAAGGTGTTGTAAAACAGGCTGCTCCACTTCCACAGTCAACAATCACCTTTAATTTTGCATTTCCAATTGTATCTGCATCAACCCGCTTTATAACTTCCTGGATGTATTCTTCAAGTATGCTGGAATTTTTCTCTAACTCTCCAATCTCATCCCATGATACTCTATCAGGAGCATCATTAAAGAACATTTCTTCTATCTTTAATTCTGTTTCATCTGGAGTTCCTATTCCATCAAAATCAACCAGCTTTAATCCATTGTATTCTGCAGGGTTATGGGAAGCTGTAATAATAATTCCAGCATCATAGTAGTTTCTAACTGCGTACTGAAGGGCAGGAGTGGGTAAAAATCCAAGATCCACCACATCACATCCTGAAGATAATAATCCGGATATTACAGCGTGCTTTATCATTTCTGTGGAAGTTCGGGTATCTCCTCCAACTGCAACTTTGCCCTTTACAAGTGATCCATAGGAAGCAGCAATTTTTGATGCAAATTCTGGCGTTAGTTCTGTATTGGCCAATCTTCTAACTCCAAATGTTCCAAATAATCTTTTCATAAGTTTCACCGTCCTTGGGTTAATTAAATATCAAAAGCATTGACTATACTTTTTTTAATGTTTTCAATATTAACTTTTTACGATTCCAGATATTAGTCATTGTTTAAAGTCAATACTTAAAAATTTGGTAAATTTCAATAAAAGAGGTTCAGGTGTGCTTTTCCAGACACTTTTTAATTATTATCATAAAAAGATTTAAATAAAAGGGATTAATAAGATTGATTATCCTTTTAAAGATGTCCTGGTTCAGATTAAGGAATTTATAAAATGAAATCTGTCACAATAATTCCAGCATACAACGAAGAAAACGCCATAGGAGATGTTGTAAATCGTTCAATACAATATTCAGACGTTATTGTAGTTGATGACGGCTCAACTGACGATACATATAATCAGGCCAAAAAAGCAGGTGCTGAAGTAATAAAACACGGAAAAAATAAGGGTAAAGGGGCAGCTATAAAATCAGGGCTAACCAAAGCTTTAAAAGATGGTTATAATTCTTTTGTTTTGATAGATGGAGATGGACAGCATGATCCAGCAGATATACCTTTATTTTTTTCTTTTACTGGAGAATATGGTCTTATTATCGGGTCAAGATTCATAAAGGGCAATCCTGAAAACATGCCCCTTACAAGAAAGGTATCCAATAAGGTTACAACAAAGCTTATTAAATATGCAACTGGATACGAGATTACCGATAGTCAAAGCGGCTTCCGGGCGTTATCAAAAGGGTGTGTAAAATTTTTTTTAGATATAAAATACGATGATTATATTTATGAATCAGAAATGATTTATAAGGCCGCTGAAAACAAAGTCAGGTTAAAGGAAGTGGCTGTATCCAGTAGATACAGCCTTGAAAAATCCCATATAACCAAAATGAACATTTTAAAATACGCCTTTTTTATTGTAGTGCTTCTTTGCAAAAAAACTTGGCTTAAAAAAGCCAGTAATTTAAGGGGATGGCTTTGAAAAGGTATTATGTTTTTATCATCAGTTTATCATTGATATTTTTACTTATATTATGGATAGATCCGGTTAACATAATAAATGCCTTTAAAAATGCTGACTGGAAGTGGCTTTTAGCTGCACTTATAATCCATTTCCTTGCTGTGGCTGTAAGGTCTCTTAGATGGGGGTTTATAATAGATAAACCATACGAGTTTAAGAATAATTTCATAGTAAAAACGATAGGCCTTTTTGCAGGGAATTTCTCTCCTATGAGAAGTGCTGGAGAAGTGATGAGCGCTGTTGCAGGTAAAAATATCAACAGAATAACATTACATGAGGGATTATCAGCAGGGCTAACTGAAAGATTCTTTGATCTCCTTATTGTAGGAATTTTGCTTGTTATGGCATCTATATGGATAGAAAATGTGCGATATTTGTCGATTACAGGGGCGTTTTTATCTTTAGCAATTTTAACATTGATTTATTTTATAAACTGGAGAGAAAATGCAGGAATACTAATTTATGAAAAGATCCACCCTTTTTTATGCAGGCTTCCGGTTAATGAAAAATTTGTGGAAGGCATGTACTTTAAATTTAAGGACGGTATCAGGGGAATGACTTCACACACCAGCTCGTTTACTACAGGAAAAAATCTTTTTGTAGTACTTTTTTAGCAGTTTTATCATGGCTTTTAGAGTGTTTAAGATTATACGTTGTTTTCCATGCTTTTAATGCACAGATAGATTTTGCAACAGTTGTTATAATATTTCTGCTTGCAAACTTTGTAGGGGTGGTTTCTGCGCTTCCAGGAGGAATAGGATCAATTGAAATATCTTTAACAGGTCTATTTTTGTTGTTCGGTGTCCCAGAGGCATTGGCTGGAAGTATAGCTTTAGCAGATAGAATGGTTTCATTTTGGGCTGTAAGTGCTCTTGGAGTTATATTTTCTTCATACTATGCACGTGACATACTTAATGAGGTTAAAGAATATACTCTGGGAATTACTGCTACCAAAGATAAATAGGAGTGTTTAATACACAATTTTTATGGATCTGGTATTTTCAACTATTAATTGTGCACTTCCCCTATATTCCTTAACATTTCCAACAATTTTAACACGTCTATTTTCAAAATTTCGTGGATCAGTTCCTTCTCTACGGAATTCGTCAGCAAGTGAACCAAAAATAACTACCTTTATCTCTCCAGTCCCGTCGATCACTGATAAAATGTACAGATTACCGGGATTTTCTACTGTGCGTACCAGTCCATGAATAGCTAAATCCTCCCCCACATGATTTTTATTTATATCTTCAATCTTAAATTCCCGGGGTACTATTTCACCAGAGAAAAATATCATCCCTGCTAAACCAAAAACAGTAGTTACAAGTGCAATTTGAAAAACATACTTATCATGCATAAAAAATACTTCCTTTATTTTAGTATTTTTTATTCTGATATTTAAAATCACCGGTTTTTTTAGAAAATAAGGATTATTAGTGAGTATAAACTAAAAATAGTATTTTTTAGTGAGTTATATCTAACCGAAGCACTGTAAATAAAAGGTTAAATATCTAATTCCTTGTCTTAAATATGGATTCAACACGATCCACAGTATCAATATCCTCCAGGCTCAGATCTTCCCTTATCCGCTTTACAACAGGAAATCTAAGGGAATAACCGCTTTCATATTCTGGACTTTTAACAATTTCGCTGAAGGCAACTTCAAGCACGATTTCAGGCGTTGCCTTAATTTTTCTCCCTCTTTTTTCTACCATAAGACTTTCCACTCTGTTTGAAAGCTCAAGAAGTGTGGCATCATCCAGTCCGGTGGCTGTATGGGCTATTGTTTTTAGATTTCCATTTTCATCCTGTGCAGCCATAAGATACGATCCTATAAGATTGGCTCTTCTTCCCCTGCCGTAGGTCCCGCCTACAACAACAAGATCAAGTGTTTCAGGCTCTGCTTTAAATTTAAGCATTTTTTTGCCCCTTATCCCTGGTATGTAAGGTGCTTTTGGGTCTTTTATCATTATTCCTTCATGACCTATTTTAATTGAAGTTTCAAAAAGTTCTAAAGCGTCGTTAATATTTTCAGGGGTAACAAAAACCTGATTACTGAGTTCAATTTTAGAAGGCTTAGCTTTGGAAATTTCCTCAAGTACGCGTCTTCTCTCACCAAAAGGAGTGTCAATCAATGATTTTTTATAGTAGAGAACATCAAATAAATACAGGATTAGAGGCACCTCTTTTTTTAATCTCTCAATTTCGTACTTCCTCCGAACTCTCTGGAGAATGTACTGAAATGAAATAGGAGCACCGTCTCTTGTGGCAATTATTTCTCCTTCAACAATGAAATCTTCTTCTGGAAGGCATTTTTCTATGTATTCAACAATTTCAGGAACAGCATCTTTGATATTGTCAAGTCTACGGGTGAATACCTTAATATCATCTCCGTTTCTATGTATTTGAACTCTGAAACCATCATATTTTGTTTCACAAATGGCAGAACCCATTTCTTCAATGGAGGTGGTAATATTTGGCGAAAGCTGTGCAAGCATGGGTTTAACAGGTTTTCCAGGCTTTAAATTAAGTTTTTTAAGTCCTTCCCCTCCTTCCTTTTTAGCAACTCCCACAACAAGTCCTGGATCGTTTGTAAGCATTAAAGCTCTTTCAACGAGGTCTTTATCCACATCAAACGCTTCTGAAATGGAATCTTTCAGTGTTCCTTCACCAATTCCCACCCGAAGCTCTTCAACAACAGTTCTTGAAATGTATTTTGCTTCTTTTGGTGAAGCAGATGTTAAAAGTTCAATGAGGATCCTTAATTTTTTTGAAACTGCATTTTTTCCAGATACATCTGCTATCTTTATCATGTTGCTGTAAACTTTGGTTATAGTCAGCGGCCTTGTAAAAAGTGTTGTCTGTAACCGGTTAGCGAAAAGATGCTCTGAAGCAAGGCCTATATCTCCTTTGTCCCTGACACTGTCTTCAACAGCTTCCAGACTCACACCCACAACCAGTGAAATGGCTTTCATAAGTAGTTTCAGACCTATACCCATTTCTTTTTCGCTCCATGCAGGAAATACCTTTCCTAATGATAATAAGGTGACAATAGGGAGTATTTTGGGGTCAGTTTCCTTTAAAAATTCTGCAAGTATGCCTGTTTTTTCAAGCCTTTTAGTGGTGGAGGTCAGTGCTTCATAAACATCTACAAGTTCCTGGTACTTCATTTCGCATTTAAAATCCTGCATTTTATCACAGCGTCAATATTATAATTAAAACAATCTCCAGATATTATAGATAGAATGTTACTCCTAAATTTAATTATTGTTTTTGGGGTTAAAAAATTTTTAAATCAGGACATAGAATATAATTAAATAAATTTAAATAAATTGCTGGATGAGGATTTAAATGCCGGAATTACCTGAAGTAGAGTCCTTTAGAAGATATCTTGAAGCTACTTCTTTTAATAAAAAAATTGAAGAAGTAGATGTAAAAAGTCCGGAACTCCTGCAAAATATTGATGTTAATATTTTAAAGGAGAATTTGGAAGGCAGCAGTTTCAAGCGTGCTCAAAGGCATGGTAAATACCTGTTCGTGCTTTTAGATAATGATTCATGGATTGTTTTCCATTTTGGAATGACTGGCACTTTTAAATATTTCAAAAATAGTGGTGGAAATCCTCTATATAGCAGGATTATCTTTAATTTTGAAGATGAAAGTCACCTTGCATTCAATGATCAAAGGAAGTTTGGAAAGATTTATTTAACTTCCAAAATCTTGGATTTCATCAAAGGGAAGAAATTAGGACCGGATGCTTTGACCATTGATATAAAAACTTTCAAAAATTTGTACAAAAAACGAAGAGGCGCTTCCAAATCTGCTTTAATGAATCAGCACATAATGGCTGGTGTTGGTAATATTTACTCTGATGAAATACTTTATCATGCTCATGTTCATCCTAAAACCCCATTCCATGTTTTAAATGATGATAAAATCACAGAAATATTCAATATAATGAAGAAAGTGCTTAATACATCGGTAGATATGCAAATACATGGCCAAAAATTTCCTGATTCTTATTTAATTCCTCACCGGATAAAAAATGGTAAATGCCCTGATTCAAATATGAAGTTAAAGACCATTAAAATTGCAGGTAGAACTTCTTATTTTTGTCCTGAATGCCAAAAAGAGATAATAAGCTACATGAAACTTGAAAAGTTATGCGAAATTGCAAGTACTTGCACAGAATGTCCTCTCCACGAAAACAGGACCAGAGTGGTTTTCGGTGAAGGCCCAGAAGATGCAAAAATCATGCTTATAGGTGAAGCACCCGGAAAAAACGAGGATGAGAAGGGAAAACCTTTTGTGGGGATGGCCGGTAAATTATTAAGCGAAATACTCCAGAAAGCAGGCATTGATCGGTCTGAGGTATTTATCACATCCATAGTGAAATGCAGGCCTGAAGCTAACAGAAAGCCCCGAAAACTGGAATATACAACCTGTATTGATCTTTTTTTAAAAAAGCAGATTGGGTTAATAAATCCAGATATAGTGGGATTACTTGGAAACAGTGCTATTTATGCCCTAATTGGTGAAAAGAACATTAAAAAGATTCATGGAAATACTTATAAATTAAATGGTAGAAAATACATGGCTTTATTCCATCCTGCAGCGGCTTTATATTCACGCAAACTCCTTCCTCAATTAAAAGAGGACATGATGACTTTAAAAAAAGAAATTGACTTATAACTCTTTGATATTAAAGATTTTCCAGTATTTCTTTTAACATTATGCAGTTTTGGGGGGCATTTGCATTGTAATCATTGTTAAAATAGCAAAAAACATCTTCTACATCTAATTTTCTTATTTTATCTGCCCACCCTTTTAATTCTTCCTTAGAATAAAAATAACGGTACTTTTCAGACCCTATTCCATGAAATCTCATATAGACTGTATCTGAAGTTGTTATAATATCTTCTGGAAGCTCAGGAGAGGAAACTGAACAAAATCCTATTTCAAAGTCACTTAGCAGGCTATAAACTTCGCTGTCAAACCAGCCTGGATGTCGAAACTCTACAATATTATTCTTAACAGGATCAAACTGTTTGATCGCATTTTTTAAAAAAGCAATATTTTTAAGTATATTTGGAGGAAATTGAAATAATATACACCCTAATTTATCTTCAAGAATATCTGCAAGATTATAAAACCGGTTTATTGCGCTTTGGGTGTCTTTAAACCTTTTTCTATGGGTTATAAGCTGATTTACCTTTAATGTAATTTTAAAATCTTCCGGTGTTCTGTTATACCATCCTTTAACTATTTTTTCGTTTGGAAAGCGATAAAAAGTGTTGTTTATTTCTACAGTGTTAAAATGCCTGGAATAATACTCAAGCCATTTGGATTCATCTAATCTTTCTGGATAAAATCGTCCTTTCCAGTCTTTGTAGTACCAGCCAGAACAGCCTAAAAAATAATTGGATTTCATGTCCTGAATTGATTATTAGCTAAAAATAGAGGGCTTAAAAAATTTAAATGGGATTATCTTCACTTCATCCCACGCTGCTTTTCGAAGTTTCTCCATGCCTGAGCTGCTTCGGGTACATCACTTTCTAAATCATTTAATATCTCATTTCTAAGTTCTTTAGAGCTTACTTCACTTCTACCTCTTGCAAGGTTCATTGCATCTTCTGAAGCATGTTCTATAGCTTTCATTTTGGATGCAACAGTGAAACCAGCGTCTGTAATAGCATTTTCTATTGATCTTCTTATTTTTTCAGGTCTAAATGGCTCTTTTTTTCCAGTACTTTTTATAACATCTGTCATATATTTACCTCCAAACTGACATTTGTATTTTTTAATTTAGTATTACTAATATGACTATTAATAATATAAAAGGGTTTGCACTGGTTCAAAAAAAGCATTAAAAACAGGTTATCAAAAGCGCTTTTATTTTTAAATTAAATTTAAAGACGTGAATTATCTTATAAGCAGGATATACTTAAATTCCTCTGTACATCTGTAGAATTTCATCTGTAGTAGTGGCCTCTTCAGGGGACTTTTCGCTGCGCCATCTGATAAATCGAGGGAATCTTAAAGCCAGTCCCTGCTTTTTGGTGCTGTCCCAGTTACAGGTGTGAACAGGACTTCTGGTAATTTCAGATCCAAGAACTTCAACCACATACTGGGGAGCGAACCAGAAATCAGGCCATATTTCGCGAGAAACAACTGCCCTCGCCGGTTTTACATCTACTCGAGTATCAGCGAGTTTTTGAGGCATTTCTGTTATTTCTTCATCAGAAAATCCGGTTCCCAGTTTGCAGACAGTCTGGAATATATCCTCATCAGGATTATAAGCAGAGCATAAAACCGCCCCGTAAGTACCACTACGCCGCCCTCGCCCTGAATAAGCGCCTAAAATAACTAAATCAAGAGTATCTCTGAGTTTGGATATGTATTCTTTTTTCCATTTAATCCAGGAATAGTCCCTTCCACCTGCATGATAAAAAGAGTCTTTGGCGCATGATTTACATACAATACCTTCCAGATTATTTTTTAAACATTCATAAAAGAACTCATCTATATCCTCAAGACTGGAACTTATTTTTCGATGGGCTAAAGTGATATGTTTGGACTCATCCACTGTTTTTTCAAGTTTATTCCGTCTTTCAGGGTAGCTTTTATGCAGGTAAGATTTTCCATCAGCATAAAGAATATCAAAAAGAATATATCTAACTGGAATGGTTTTTTGATACTCATCAACTTTATATTTTCTTCTTCTCTGCATTAACGTCTGGAAAGATCCAAATACATTATTTTCAAAGTCATATACCATTACTTCCCCATCTAAAATTGCTTCTTCTGCTTCAACGTATTTTTTAATGCTTTCAGTCAAGTCGGGGAATTGTCTGGTAACATCGGTCAGTCTGCGGGAGAAAAGTTTCACATCACCACCAGATTTATGTGCCTGGATTCTCTCACCATCAAACTTTTCTTCGGCTGAAATATAGTGAGACTTTATTTTCTGGCATATTTCTTCAAATGACGAAACTCTTTGGGCTAACATGGCTTTTATGGGCCGAAATAATGTAATTTTTATATTTTTTATTCCTTCTAAACCACTTTCTTTCAAAACTCGGGCCACCAGTCCAATGTCTGAGCTTATATTGTATGCATGTTCAAGTTCTGTTTTTTTCTCTTTTGAACCAAAAAAGGAGACAGATAAAGCATTAAGAAGAGTCATATCTCCTGCACCGAGCCTCATAGCGCCTGTGGCAAGTCTTGCAATGTATTTTTTGCCTTTTTCGTCTGCTTCAATGAGCATGGAAGCCAGAGTTTTTGTTTTAATTTCCTTAGACCCCATTCCACCTGATGCAGCGATTTTTCTAAAACCTTCAAATACATCACTAACAGATAATTCTTCATTTACATCAAAATAATCTTTAAATGGGTTGGTTCTGGGTTTAACCATTCGAACAGCAACCTCTCCCATATCACCTATATCACGGGTTTTTCTTTCAACTTCACTTTTAGAGATGTTGCCTGCAAGTGATATTGCAGACTGGACTGTTTTTTCGCTTAAACCAGGGACAATATTCTCATATTCAGGTGCAATTCTTCCAAGCAGCATATAACAGACTTTATCTATTTCTTGAAGTCCTGATTTTTTAAAAAGAGCAGCCAGAATTTCAGCCATATCATTTTGAGAACCTGTTTTTTCAATTTTTTCCAGATCCTTAGCAAATTCTTCAAATTTAATTCCAATCACCTGAACCTATCAGGTAAATTCTTTGAAAAATGGTCTAAATTTTTAATAATGTCTTCTACTTTACAGTTCAGGAGCTTTTTTGCTAAATCTTCATCATAAAGCATTTTTTCTTTTAAAGGTACCGATACACCGTCGACGGTCTTTGCATCTTTCATGTGCAGTGAACCTAATGGAACACGGCTTAATTTACCTGAAGGAGTCTGTGAGGGGTCTATGTTAATTGAATCACCATGTCTTTCATGACCTCCCATTACTTTAAATTCCACCTGCTCATCAACCTTTTTAGCCCACCTGCCGGTAAAATTACGTTCAGGATCATGCTTTGAATACCTGAAATATTCTTCATAGAATGAACTGGGCTTATTTTCATCTAAAAAGAAGAAAACATGGAATGAATTGCCGGTCCAGCTTATTGAAGGCTCAACATTTCCCATAATTTCTTCAAATTCTTTGTCTTCTTTTATAGCTTCAACAAATAATCGTGTTGCTTCCTGTGCCTCTTCTGCAGAAATCCCTTCCACCCGGTCTATATCAAAGAATATGCGTTCTATGTCTTTACCTGGACCTTCATTGTTGGTGGCGTAAAAGAAATCTGCAAGTTTTCTGGGTAGAAAATATTGCCAAACTTTGTTCTGGATGGGGTCAAGGTCTTTTTTTGCATCTTTCAATGATCTTTTTGATCTAAGCTTTAAAAAGTCAATATCCACAGCTTCAATAAGTTCATCCACGTATAATGGTTCTAATCTGGACCCTCTTTTAATTAAAAATCCTATTTTACCCCGGGACATCCATATTTTGCCTGCAATTTCTTTATCCTTTAAATATTTCTTCAATTTTGTAGCTGCAACTGCATAAATCAGCAGAACGTCAATTTCTCCAAAAGGAGTTATCAATTTGTCAATATTTTTTCTGGCAAAGTTTAAAAGCGTCGGCATTAAAATCAGCCCGAATGCTTTAAGTTACATAAACCTTTTAAAACGTTCCTTACTTACTTTACATATTGGGCATATTTCCGGAGGTTCTTCTCTTGCACATAAATAGCCACAGACAATGCACCTGAATACAGGAAACTCCAGAGAAAAAACTGTTCTTCCTACATGTTCTTTTTTTGCCTGTTCACGTTCGGGGGGTGAAGGTCTCCTTTCAGGAATGGACATTAATTCTTTTTTACCCTCCAGAATATCTCCAGATACATAGAGGCCGCAGTAGCATGTGCTGTATTCATTTAAATCAGGGTCTCTGTAATCACATGGACAGATTATGTCCAGGTCTTCTTCTTTATTTCCTGATGCAAGCCTGCAGGGGCAGGCCCCATAGCCGTACCGTTTGTCATTGATTAAAATACCATTTAAAAGTTCTTTAGTAAATTCAGTATCAGGATTCAGGTGATATCCAGACGCTTCAACGTCTTTTTTCACTTTCTGGTAGAATTTATCCAGTTCCCTGTTTCCAATACTCATAGGAGCTTCTCCTTCAATTCATCCTTTTTAAATCCTACAATAACGTCTTTATTGTTAATCACTACAGTTGGGAATGAAATTTGAGAGTTCCACTTTTTAATTTCATTTATAACTTCTGATTTCTCATCACCAGTTAAAAGATCAACATAAATATACTTAAAATCAATTTGCAGTTCTTCAAGAAACATTCTGGTTTTTTTACACCATACACATGTGCTTAAAGCAAAAAGAACAACGTCTCCTTTCTTTTTTCCTTCAACATGTTCCATTTTCACCATGATCACTCCTTATTCTGGTATTAATAATTTGTAACAGGATATACTAATAACTGATTATGAAAAAATCAGAAACCTCTCCAAATAGAATTTCATCTAAAAATAACTAAAATAGACTTTATTCTATTATTTTCTCGATTATGGATCCACATCCTGGACATTCATACACTTCTAACCAGCCTGTTGGATAGCTATATTCCTCTATTTTTATTAAGCCATTATATCCGCAGTTTGGGCACAAGTCAGATGAGTATCCATCTGTTTTCTGCATGTTTAATCTGGACCTCATAAAAACCACTGTAATATTTTTTTGTATATTTTAGTATTTATTTTTTCAGTTATGGGTCTGATTTTTCATGTGAAGAATTTATTTAATAAGTCATTTTTAAAAGAGTATTTTTCATAAATATTGGGTTAAAATGACTTTTTTGGCTAAAAAATGAGAATAATTGGATAAAATAAAAATCTTGAAGAAATTTCATTGAGTTAAGGAAAAGTATATATATTATAATATTAAACATGAACATGAAATTAAAATGAATGTTATAGAATAGATCCATGGTTTCAAAATGAGATTATTACTAAAATTCAAAGGTGAGGACGACTTTTCCTATAGAAGATTCATTACAAGTACGCCTATTGTTTTATTTGAAAATAATCGGGACAATAAATATTATTCTCTCAAAAATAATGGTGATTTTTCATTTTTCCTGGAAAGAGTTAAGGAAAATGCTCTTAAAAAGTACAATGCTTATTATGGAGAGGATTATTCTGCTTTAAAATTGACTGAATAGTATGGAAATTGTTATTTTATTTTAAAAACAATTCGCATGTATTTACTGGAAAATTATCCTCCAGCAATAGTCTGGAAGATTACAACTTCGTCTTCATCTCCAACTTCTGTCTCCAATCCACCGTTGGTCCCTACATCTTCACCATTTACGAGTATCTTCATATAATCTCTTATATTTCCTTCCCTGTCAAATAGAGCATCTTTAAATTCATTTCCATATTTTTCAGTGAGAATATCCATTAAATCTGAGATATTTCCGTTGTATTCAATATTTACGGATCTTTCCCCTGCAATATCTCTAAAACGTGCTAAAAATTTAATTTCAACCATAATACATCACCACATTTAATTTTAAAAATATTTATTAATAATGATTTATTTTTATTTGAATTAACAGTTTATAATAACTTAATTTGCTCTCCAAATAACTATTGTTATAATTGTGTTATAAATTTAACTATTTGATTTTTCAAGGAAATGGTTTGCAAAAGTATTATATATTCACAGTCGTTATAATATTAATGGTGATATTAAATGATAATGACTCAGGAAATGATGGATGCAGTTGAAAAAGATAATGTTGTATTTCTTGCAACTGCAACTAAAGATGGAGTGCCTAATGTTGTTCCAATTGGATTTGCAAGGCCAGTAGATGAAAAAACAATTATGATCGTGGATAATTACATGAAAAAGACACGTGAAAATCTTGAAAGTAATCCTAAAGCAAGTTTAGTGCCAAGGGACGCTACTGCATGCCCTTACCAGTTTAAAGGTACAGTTGAAATCCATACTTCAGGTAAAGCCTTTGATGAAGCTGTAGATTGGGCAAGAAGCGTGATGAGCAAGCTTCCAGCAAAAGCAGCGATTTTACTTAAAGTGGAAGAAATTTATTCAGTTAAACCAGGCCCTGATGCTGGATCAAAAGTAGATTAATTTTTTCCAAGAGGACTTATCTTTCTTAAATTTTCCACAACACTGCTTACAGCTTCTGCAACTTTACGAGCATCATCAATGGTGTTAAAGCGTCCAAAGGTAAATCTGATGGATCCATGCGCCCTTTCAGAATCATTATTTGCTGCCATTATAACATGACTTGCTTCTAAAGTTCTGCTGAAACAGGACGAACCTGTACTTACTGCAAATCCTCTCATATCAAGATGCAGCGTGATGGATTCGCCTTCAACATATTCAAATGTAATATTAACATTTTGTGGGATTCTTTTAAACCTGTGTCCATTTAAAACTGTCTGAGGCACTTCTTCTAAAATTCTACTGATCAGGTAGTCACGAATCTTTTGAAGCCGTCTATTTTCTTTATCAGTCACTAATTCAACAGCTTTAGCAAAACCAACTGCTCCAGGGACATTTTCAACTCCTCCGCGCAGGTTGAATTCCTGAAAACCACCGTCGAGCCATTTTTTGATGGGCGTACCTTTACGGATGTAAATGCCGCCTACGCCGTTAGGGCCGTGTATGGTATGTGCTGATACAGAGATCAGATCCACATGTACTTTATTCACATCAAGGGGTACTCTTTTGAATGTATGGGTAGCATCGGTATGAAATACAACTCCTTTTTCTTTGCAAATCTTTCCAATGGTTTCAATATCCTGTATAGTTCCTATTTCTTGATTTGCATGCTGAATAGAAACTAAAATAGTTTCATCGCTGATACCATCCCTTAAAACCTCAGGATCTACAAGCCCATACTCATCAACATCAAGATACGTTACCTTAAAACCCTGATTTTCCAGAGATTTAGCACTGTTTAAAACCGGGAAGTCTTCAATTTTAGACACTATTATATGTTTACCTTTTTTATTTCCAAGGGCAAGTGCTACTCCTTTTAATGCCATATTATTTGATTCTGCACTTCCTGATGTGAAAATAAATTCGCCCGGTAATGCTCCCAGGGAACTGGCAATGCTTTCTCTGCTTTTTTCTAATGCTTCTCTTGCTTCTACACCTAAAGAATATCCAAAATCAGAAGTTGCAACAGCATAAATATCAAAAAAATAGGGCTTCATTGCTTCTAAGACCTTCTCGTCAAGTCTTGTAGCTGATGAGTTGTCAAGATAAATGTATTTACTGTTCATGAGCCTGCCACCTATATAAACAGGGTGATCTTTGAGTCTCGAGCTTCCTGTATGTAGGTACCAACTGCACCATAGTCATCAATCAGGTTCTCCTGAAGTTCTTCTTTTTTAACTCCCATTATTTCCATGGTCATTTCACAGGCTATTATTTTTCCCCCAAGCTCTTTAAAATCATTTAATAGTCTTTCAAGAGGTGCTACGTTGGCTTTTTTCATTCTATCTTTAATCATCCATCTACCTAAACCCAGAAAATTCATTTTAGACAATGGTCCTTTTTCCAATCCTCCTTTTTGCAGGCGTTGAAGTCCCCAGAAAGTGAAGTAAAGCGATGCTTCCATCCCCATGGAAAGTGCCCCGTTAGCTATAATAAGTGCGCTGTATATCTTATCCATATCTCCACTGTGGACTATAATTGTGGCTTTATCAGTCATTTTCTCACCTTATTTACGGATTTTAATTGTCCATATTCCATTTTCTTCCTGAACATCTATTAACTCCAGACCTAAAGCTTCAACAGCCATTGGAATCTCTTTTTTGGAAGCGGGATGAGTTCCAGTTACTTTGACTATATCCCCTTCTCGAGCTTTTTTTAATGCTTTTCGAACTTCTACTAAAGGTACAGGGCATGTTTCTCCCTTCACATCTACTTTTATTTCTGACATGGGATCACCATTTTAATAATATATTACATTTAAAACAAGATATATTTTTGGATATAATGTAAAAAAATTAATATGATGATTTATCTGGATATTTAAGATACAAATATCGCCCTAATCAAAAAAAAGATGTGACGATATTGGTAAAAAATTTTATTTCCTGTTAAAGGATATTTGTAATAACTTGACCCCTGAAACATCACGTAAAATTATCTGATAAATTTTTATCATCACAATTAGTTAATATCTTTTTCACTACCTTAATTAAAGCATTAACTCCAATTTGTCGAACTTTAGTGTCATCGTCATCCAGTAATGCTATTAATCTACGTAGATGTCCCTTTTCCATGGAAGTTATGGCATAAAAACTTGCTAATCTTTGTAATGAATCATTTTTACTAAATTCCAGATTCTGTAGATGAAAGTAAGAAGTTATTTCATGTTTAATTAATTTTTTATTGTGAAAACCTTTATTTTCATCTAAATATGGGGCCCTTTTATCTATCCTGAAGTTAAAAGTGTGGAACCAGCATAAAAATTTATTAAATAAGTTAGCTGGGAGAATCATCATTTGAGTATCATCAGTTTCTGGAACTGTAGAAACTTTTCTATCCTGGGAGAAAATAGAAAAACTAAATTTAGATCGGACAACATCAAACTTAATTGTATCATTTAGTTTAGATAATATGTCCTCAAATATTTCAATTATCTCTATTTTGTAAATTTCTGCAGAAATTGAATCCAGTGAATGATCTGCAAATTCACTAAAACTTTCTCTATTATGCAACATGTTTTTTAACTCTTTAATGATAAGTTTTTGAATTGACTCATCATCCATCAAGAAAAATAATTTTCCTAATGCAGATGCCCTTATATCTCCATTTTTATGAGATATAAGTATTAAAATGATCTCTAAACTCTTTTTTAATTCCTGATTTTGAGTATATTGAATTATATTGCTGAAGATTTCTTTTAACTCTTTAAGGTCGTGTTTATATGGATAATTCTCGTATATATCATTTTCAGTGCTGTTAGAATACTTTATAGCTTCATTTATGAGCATAAATATTTTCATAAGCGATTTTAACCACATAACAATTTTCCCCAACACTTAGTTATTTGTAGTATAATATTATTATTAAGTATAATTTTATTATTACTGGTTATTAAACATTATGATACCAAACTGGACTGTATATCAATTTGAATGATGCTCCAGGATATACCGGTGAATCAGAAAAAAGGTGCGTTAGCTTGCAAAATTTTCAATTTTTGATTCGCAAACACCACGTGTTTACTGACCCAAAAACAGATTTTAGGGAGTTTTAAAAATTTTTATTATGAAGTTGAAAAGTGCTATGCAACATTTATATACTATTAATTTATAATGATTATACATGAGAAATGGAGGTACATTATGATCGAAATTCGCTTTCATGGACGTGGAGGACAGGGTGTAGTCACCGCTGCTGAGATTTTAGCAAAAGCTGCATTTGAAGATGGAAAATATTGCCAGGCGTTTCCGTTCTTCGGAGCTGAGCGGAAAGGTGCCCCTATCGTGGCGTTTTCAAGAATAGACAACAAACCAATAAGAAGAAGATATCAAATTTATAACCCTGATTATGTTATCGTATTAGATGATACTCTTTTAAAAGCTGTAGATGTATTATCTGGGCTTAAGGAAGGTGGAAAAGTAATTGTAAATACACAAAAAGATGTAGATCTTGGAGATAACATAGATTCTTATAATATTGACGCCACTGGAATTGCACTTGACATTTTAGGAGTTCCAATAGTAAATACCGTTATGTTAGGAGCATTTGCAAGTGCAACCGGTGAAGTTACACTTGATTCCATTGTAAAGATAACTAAAGAAACTTTCCCTGGAAAAATAGGTGAAAAGAATGCTGAAGCTGCAAAAATAGCATTTGAGGAAATTAAAAAATCTCCTGGAAAAATAGGTGAAAAGAGTGCTGAAGCTGCAAAAATAGCATCTGAACAAATTAACAAATAAAGGTGATTTTATGACAGCCATAATCGGAACTGTTCGAGAACCTGGAAGCAGTACTAAAAACAAAACAGGCAGTTGGAGAGTATTTAAACCAATTTTAGATGAAGAAAAGTGTATAAATTGTGAAAATTGTTTCTTATTCTGTCCAGAAGGATGTGTAAATAAGGATAATGAAATTGATTACGATTACTGTAAAGGATGTGGGATTTGTGCCCAGGAATGTCCTGTAAAAGCTATTAAAATGGAGAGAGACTAATGCTTAAAGTTATTTCAGCAAACAGAGCTATTTCAGAAGCTGCTAGACTTGCAAAGCCCAAAGTTGTACCGGTTTACCCCATAACTCCTCAGACCTCTATCTCTGAATATCTGGCGCAATTTGTTGCAGATGGAGATCTTGATGCAAAATATATAAAAGCAGAATCAGAGCACAGTGCAATAAGTGCAGCTGTAGGTGCGTCCAGCACTGGTGTCAGGACCTTTACTGCAACAGCATCACAGGGATTAGCATTAATGCATGAGATTTTATTTACTGCAGCCGGTTTAAGAAATCCAATAGTAATGGGAAATGCAAACAGAGCATTATCAGCACCAATAAACATATGGAATGACCAGCAAGATTCAATTTCGCAGAGAGATACCGGATGGCTTCAGTTTTATGCTGAAAATGCCCAAGAAGCACTTGATTTTGTATTACAGGCTTACAAAATTTCTGAAAATAAAAATGTCCTGCTCCCATCAATGATCTGTATAGACGGTTTCATACTTACGCACACTGTTGAGCCAGTGGACATTCCTTCACAGGAGGAAGTTGACAGTTTCTTACCAGAATACAAACCAGAACACGCCTATCTTGATCCTAAAGATCCAATGTCACTTGGAACATTTGCAGACCCCAACTACTACATGGAAGCAAGATACGGCGTTCAGGTAGCAATGGAAAAGTCCAAAAACATAATAAAAACTGTTAACAAGGAATTTAAGGAAAAATTCGGTAGAAAGCATGGTTTTGTTGAAGAATACATGTGCGAAGACGCCGAAATAATCATTGTGGCCATGGGATCCATCTGTGGTACAATAAAATCAGTTATAGATAATTTGAGAGAAGAAGGTCAAAAAGTAGGGCTCCTTAAGGTAATAGTCTTCAGACCCTTCCCTAAAGATGAAATATACAGATCAGTTAAAAATGCCGATAAAATCGCGGTGTTGGATAAAAACATATCCTTTGATGTCGGAGGCGTTTTATACAACGAAATAAAAGCTAAAATGGACGTCGATACAAGAGGATTTATTATAGGTCTTGGAGGGCGTGATGTATCTCCTGATGACATTAAAAACATAGTAAACATAACCAAAAATTCAACCAGAGACGATAAGATTAACTGGATCGGACTTAAAGAGGAGGAAATATAAATGGAAGTACCTGGAAAAGAATTACTCGCCCCTGGACACAGAGGATGTGCTGGATGCGGTGCTCCTGTAGGCGTAAGACTTGCACTTAAAGTACTCGGTGAAAACACCGTAGCAGTAACTCCAACCAGCTGTTTAGAGGTAATTACCACCCCTTACCCTGAAACTTCATGGAAAGTTCCATGGATTCACGTAGCCTTTGAAAATGCTGCTGCAGTCGCTTCTGGAGTTGAAAAGGCTCTTAAATCCCAGGGAAAAGATGATGTTAATGTAGTTGTCTTTGCTGGAGACGGTGGAACTGCAGATATAGGTTTTCAATCATTGTCTGGAGCAATGGAAAGAGGAGATAACATAATTTATATTTGCTATGATAATGAAGCCTATATGAACACAGGAGTTCAAAGAAGCGGAGCAACACCCTACGGTGCATCAACAACCACATCACCATCAGGAAAGATGAGTTTTGGTGAAGATAAGCCCAAGAAAAACATGCCAATGATAATTGCAGCTCACGGCGTGCCATACGTTGCAACTGCATCTATTTCATATCCTGAAGATTTCATGAAAAAAGTCAAAAAAGCATCAGAAGTGGAAGGATCTACTTATATTCACCTGCATCAACCATGTACCGCTGGATGGGGTTATGATCCATCGAAAACAATAGAAATTGGAAGATTAGCTGTTGATACAGGCGCATGGATTCTCTATGAAATTGTTGAGGGTGACTTTAAAGTAACATACAGACCAATTCAAAGAAAACCTGTAAATGAATACTTAAATGCTCAAAAACGGTTTAAGCACCTTGCGGATGAGGAAAAAGAAATGATTCAAAATTATGTTAATCAGGTCTGTGCAGAACTTAAAATATAGGGGGTATAATCTTGGAAAAGATACTAATTCAACCAGAGATTTGCGATGGATGCATGGACTGTGAAGAAGCCTGTGCAAAGCTTTACGGCGCATCAAGAATCATGGTAAGAGAAGTCGAAGGTGCTTACTACCCTATTATTTGTCAGCAGTGCGAAGATGCTCCATGTAAGAGAATATGCCCAACCGAAGCAATTGATGATAAATCAGTGGACTCTGATAGATGCATCGGCTGCTCCCTGTGCATGCTTATCTGTCCTTTTGGTTCGGTTGTAATGCACGAGCGGAAGGCGCAAAAGTGCAGCCAGTGTCCTGGTATCGACACACCTGCCTGTATTAAGGCCTGTTCTAAACGTGCAATTTCTATTGTAGACACTGAAAAAATGAAGCAGGAGAAGCAGGCTAAACACATTGAAAATATTGCAGGCATTGGCAAAAAGCCAAAAAAGAAAAGTGGACTTGTCACTGTTTTAACACATGGTTCAAGAGCAGAAGCTGCTCTTAAATAGGAGGCAGAAAATGAAAGAGTTAGTTTCACGGCCGGAACTTTGCGAGGAATGCTTTAAATGTGAAAGAATATGTCCTCAAAATGCAATAAGAGTTATTCATGGCGTTTCAATTCACTGCTTGCACTGTGCACCAGATAGAGCCCCATGCCTGAATATTTGTCCTGAAGAGGCTATTGAAGAAGTTGACGGGGCAATCATTATTAATGAAGATGTTTGTATAGGTTGCAGCCTTTGCAAAGATGCATGTCCTATTGGAGCAATCTACATGGATGAAGAAGGCGTTGCCAAAAAATGTAACCTCTGTATTGGTGAAGATACTCCTCGCTGTGTTCTTACATGTCCAACAGGAAGTTTATGTGTAGATTCAGAGGAAATGCTATCTGATAAGCGCGAAAAAGTAGCTAAAGAACTTGAAAGGCTTAAAGTGATCATGAAATACTGATTAAGCCTTTCTTTTATTTTTATATTTTAAGAAATTTTATTTTGTCATTCAATTTTTGCTATTTTCCTGTTTAAAAAGAAATTTATATAATATTTATCCAAAGATCAATTCAGGATGAATTATCATGATTACTCAAAATACAATAGAAGATACTATTTTCAATTTATTCAAAGAAGCTGTTATTAAGCTTCCAGATGATGTTAAAAAAGCACTTCAGGATGCATATAAAAATGAAGATCACAGGCTTGCACGTCTAAACCTTAAAGCTATACTTGATAATATTGAAGCTGCCGAAAAACTTGGAGTTCCAATGTGTCAGGATACTGGTATCCCCATTGTTTTTGTAAAACTCGGGCATGTTGAGGTTGAAAACCTCATGGATGGAATAAAAAAGGGGGTTGCAAGAGCCACTCGAAAAGTTCCACTTAGACCAAATGTTGTAAATCCAGTAACCAGAATAAATACAGGGGATAACACCGGTAATTTAATGCCACAGGTTGATATTGAGCTTGTAGATGATGAAATTCTTCAATTAACTGCTTTTCCTAAAGGAATTGGCTCTGAAAATAATAATGCACTTAAAATGGCGTTACCTGGTGAGGGAATTGAAGGCATTAAAAAATTTGTTCTGGACACGGTCATCGCTTCTGGAGGAAAACCATGCCCTCCAATTGTTGTTGGTGTTGGAATTGGGGGATCTTCAGATTTAGCCATGAAGCTTGCAAAAAAAGCACTCTTAAGTAAAATTGGAGAAAGAAATCCTGATAAAATTCTTGCTCATCTTGAAGAAGAAATCCTGGATGAGATAAACCAGACAGGAATAGGTCCAATGGGCCTTGGAGGTAAAACCACTGCTCTTGATGTTAAAATCCTAACAGCAGACACTCATACTGCAGGATTACCTATTGGCGTTTGTATTCAATGCTGGGCTGCAAGGCAGGCCACTGCTACTTTAAAACCTTAACTATTTATTTGATTTAAATTGCAAAATAAAAAAGGATTATTTACTGTTTTTATCCAGTTTTTTCAAATTATAAAATGTTTCAGATTTGATTAGCCCCTGATTTTCCAGATCATCCATTAAATGTTGAATTACAATATACTCTTGACCAGTGTAATCAGCCAGATCTCTAAGAGAAACATTTTGTTTTCTATTTAAATAATCAAGCGTATTAAACATTAATTCATTTTTTAACTCTTGATTTTTCCACTTCTTATCCATTTTATCACTCCCATTCCTATTAAAAATTGACGGAAGTATTTGATTCATATTTTGTGTTTTATTTTACACTTGATGTGTATGTCTTATCTAATATATAATTTTATGGGTAAATCTCCCTCATTTTAATGAACCCCACCTATAATATAACAATTGTTATATTTCTATATAAATATTTCCATTCTGATTTAAATAATTAAAAAAATAGCAAAATTTGAATGTATCTTGTAATTTCTTCACTAAGAGTGAATTACTGTTAAAAATCTACAATCCTGGTTTTTCACAGGTTATCATGAATATGGCCCGATCTCCAATACTCACTGCACGGTCTGCAGTTCTTTCAAGAAATCTTGCAACAAATAAAAGATGTACTAAATAAGATATTGAATCCTTGTCCTGGAACATGCTCTGTGTAATATCATCCAGTACCTGATCAAATAAATTGTCCACATTGTCATCATCCTGCCTTAGTTCCCTTGCCATGTTCATATTCTGATCCAAAAATGAATAAAGCCCTTTACTTACCATCATTTGAACTATATTGGACATATGAATAAGGTCTTCTCTTGGCCTTTCAGGAATTTCCTGGCCTTTTACATTTAAAGCAGCCTCAGCAATGTTTACCGAGAGATCAACCATTCTCTTTAAATGACTCCCCACCTTGATACATGCTTCAATAAACCTTAAATCTTTAGCCACAGGCTGTTCTGATGCTATTATGCTCATACATCTTCTTTCTAAGTCAAACTTCATTATCTCTATCTTTTCGCCGGCTTCGTTTACATATTTCAGTTTTTCTTCGTTAAAATCTATTAAAGCTTCCATTGCACACTTTTGTGCTTTAATGGTCAGCTGCCCCATTTCTTCTACTTCTTCTTTTAATTCCCTTAACCTTTTTCTAAATCGAACTCTTGGATACCTTTTCATTTTTTATCATCTGCCTTTGTAATCATTTATAAGACTTTCTAAATCATTTTCCGATGGTTCACTGATTCTATACTTCGATAATAACTCTTCACGAGAATCAGTACTTTTCATCCCTATTTTGTCCCAAAACATGTTAACACTGAGGGGTAATGACAATTTACATTCTTCATTTAGTTCTAAAATTGTGGTAAACAATTTTTCAGGAGATTCATAAATTTCTATTATTGATCCAGTCTTAATTTTAATTTTCTCCATTGCATCATTTTCGTATAGTTCATTTAATGTTCCAGCATCCAGGTGCCATGCTCCCACTACCAGAGTATCATTTATAAAGAGTATGGATTCATAATCATCGTTTAAAATTCGTATATAACCTAATGAAGGAATATTTTCCTTTTTAAATTTCTCCCCATACACTTTTTCTTCAGGATCATCTGATGGAAGCCACATTCATTCAACATCCGTAGTTACATAAACTTTTTATTTCATTAAGATATTATAAAACACTTTATGATGCATAACGCGTTTACCAATAATTGAATATGCTATTCTATCATCCATCCCCATTATATGGTGGCCAGTACTTAGAAGATTTCTCCCTATAAGTATTGAATGCATGGATGCAGCTGATGATTTATCTTCATCATACTTAGAAAACATTTGATTATAGAAATCCTGCAGCGAAACAAAATTTTTGGTAGAACGCTTTAGAAGTTGAACATCTTCACTTAAAAGAGAGCCAACACCATCTTTTAGCATGTTTTGAACTGTCTGGGACATGAAAGTAAGATGAGGAGGCTTGTAGAAATTTTTGTCTTTTTGGGAAGAATCAATGGAATATCTGGATGTGTAGGCTGCAAGAATGTTTATTCTCTCAAGTTCTGTTGCTGTCCTTAAAATCGCTGCTCCATACCTTAGATCGCGAGCAACAGGCTGCTGAAGTCCAAGGATTTTTAAGCATTCATATTCAATATTTTCACTTTCTCTGTTAATTTCACTGGTATTTTCAATTATTTCCATTGCTAAGTTAACATCTTCATTAACAAAGCTTTCCGTAGACTTTTTTATCCTATCAGCAGTCCTGTTACTGTAATCTAAGAGACTGGAACTAATCTTCCTTAATTTATTCTCTAAAATCGTTCCAAACATTACTCCACCTTTTGCGTTTATTATCCAAATCTACCAGTAATGTAATCTTCAGTACGTTTATCTTCAGGTTCCATAAACACTCTATCAGTAAGCCCACTTTCTACAATTTCGCCATTTAAGAAGAATGCTGTGTACTTAGAAACTCTTGTAGCTTGCTGCATGTTGTGTGTAACAATAATTATGGTATATTCCTTCTTTAATTTATGAATTAAATCCTCTATTTTAGTTGTTGATATTGGGTCCAGTGCAGAACATGGTTCATCCATCAATATCACTTCAGGATTTACAGCTATAGTTCTTGCAATACATAATCTCTGCTGCTGACCCCCAGAAAGGCCCATTGCAGACATATCCAGCTTATCTTTAACTTCATCCCATAATGCAGCAGCTTTTAAACTTTCTTCAACCCGATCTCTAAGTATATTTCTATCATTCATTCCGTGTATTGTTAAACCATATGCTACATTATCAAATATGGATTTAGGGAAAGGGTTAGGCTTTTGAAAAACCATACCTACTCTTTTTCTTAATTCCACAACATCAAATTTAGAGTTATATATATCCTCATCATCAAGTGTTACTGTTCCATTTAGCTTAAACGTGTCAATCAAATCATTCATCCGGTTTAAAGTTCGTATAAATGTTGATTTTCCACATCCCGAAGGTCCGATTAGAGCTGTAACTGTTTTTTCGGGAATTTTAATATTTACATCTTTTAGAATATGAGCTTCGTCAAAATATACATTTAAATCATTTGATTCCATTTTATATTCCATTCTATCGCCCCATCATTTTTCTAACCTGTTTTTCAACCATCATATTAGTAACAATGGTTATTATAAGTATTATAATAACAAGGACTGCTGCAGTTCCAAAAGCATTTTCCAGAGATATACCTTCAGTTGCCAGTATATAAAGGTGCAAAGGTAATGGTCTTGCAGGGTCAAAAATTGATACAGGAATGCTTGTTGCTGCACCTACAGTATATAAAATTGCTGCAGTTTCTGCAATAGCTCTTGCCATTCCCAGAATTACTCCAGTAGTAATTCCTGGAATTGCAGCAGGTAACACAACCCTGTATACTGTCTGCCATTTGGTAGCTCCCAGTGCAAAGCTTCCCTCTCTATAAGACCTGGGAACTGCCTCAATAAAAACTTCAGATGTACGCATTATTGTTGGAAGTGCCATGAGGGCTACTGTAAGCCCTCCTGACAACACACTCCATCCAAAACCAAGGAAGACAACAAAAAATGCCAGACCAAAGAGGCCGAATACTATTGATGGAATAGATGCAAGTGTTTCAGCACCAAATCTTATGGCTTTAACTATTCTATTTTCACCACTTGCATATTCTGCTAAATAAACCGCAGCTCCAACACCCAATGGAGTTGCAACGAGCACAGCAACGAGAGTTAAATAAATTGTTGAAACTATCATGGGGAATATTCCCCCACCCCTACCCGAATTGAGGGGTTTACTAAACAGAAATTCCAGAGTTATAACTGGTAACCCTCTTACAATTATATAACCAACAACAACCAGCAATATAAGAATTGCAAGAATTCCTGCCCCCCAGAATACTCCTTTCATTATCTTTTGAGCATTTTTTGGTGATATAAGTTTAAAATTTACATTTAATTTCTTCCGTGGAACTTTTTTAATACCTTCTATTTTTGATGACATTATAAGTAGCCTCCACCAATAATAACTCTCTTTTTATAATGAATATAATTTGTTATAGCCAGAAGAGCTACTGTCAAAAAGAACAGGATTATACCTGTTGCAAAAAGGGCACTGTAATGAATTCCTGTTGCATAACCCATTTCAAGTGCTATATTAGCTGTTAAAGCCCTTGCTGGATCAAAGATTGAAGTTGGGACAAGTGTAACATTTCCTGCAACCATAATTACTGCCATAGTTTCCCCAATTGCCCGCGCTAATCCCAGAATAGTTCCAGTTATAATTCCAGGTAGTGCCGCAGGGAAAAGAACATTTTTAATAGTCTGCCAGTGAGTTGCCCCCAGTGCAAAGGATGCTTCTTTATATTCCAGGGGAACGGATTTTATAGCATCTTCTGATATGCTGGTTATTGTTGGAAGAATCATGACAGTTAAAACTATGGATGCTGTAAGAATACTGAATCCTGTACCCCCAAACTGTTCTCTCATAAGTGGAACAAGGATTATAATTCCAAAAAACCCATATACCACAGAGGGGATACCTGCTAAAGCCTCCAATGTAGGCTTCAAAATCCTTCTTATTCTGTGAGGTGCAATTTCAGCTGAAAATATAGCACAACATAGAGATAGGGGAACTGCCATGAGTAAAGATAGCCCTGTTATGTACAGAGACCCTATTATCATAGGTAAAGTACCGTAAAAACCTCTTAAAGGTGACCATTCAGTTCCAAACATAAAGTTAAAAAATCCCACCTCGTTAATTGCAGGAAGACCTTCTCCAAAAACAAAAGCAATTATAAAAAGAATTATGATACTTGATGATATTGCGGCTATAAATAATGATCTTTCCACGAAAATTTCTTCCAGTTTTTTATGCATTTGAACACCTCACTATATGAAAATCTTGATTATCTGTAAAATTAATGCCTTTATTTTTAATATATAGTTTTCCTTTAAATTCCCATTTAAAATCAAATAACTGAATGATAATTTGTAATTTGGAAAATGTGATATAGAACAAATCCTTGCTTTATATGAACTGATCTATTCTAAGATTATTGTTAAGACTAACTTCATAATATCGATTACAAACTTTTGAATTAAAAATTCACCAAAAAATTGGGGTTAGTGGTTTAAAACCACTTATTTTACAGGTACTACCTTTTCACTTTTCACTACTTCCTGTCCTTCAGGGCTTAACACCCAGTCGATGAACGCTTTAACAGCGCCTGTTGGTTCACCTTTGGTTAAGAACAAAAATGGTCTCTGTACTTTGTAAGTACCATCTAATACTGTTTGTTCTGATGGTTCTACACCACCGATCTTTAAAGCTTTGACATCTGGACTCATATGGGCCAGGGATACATATCCTATTGCATTTGGATCCTGGGCTACAGCTTGTTTTGCAGCTTCAGATGAACCCTGTACTATAGCACCGCCTTTAATTTTTGTTTCTTTACCCATTATGATATCTTCAAATGCTCCTCTTGTACCGGAACCTTCTTCTCTGGTTACAACATTGATTGTTTTATCAGGTCCACCTACTTCTTTCCAGTTTGTGATCTTACCTGAAAATATGTCCTTAACCTGGTCGTCAGTCAGGTCACTTACAGTGTTTTTAGTGTTTACTACAATGACAATTCCATCCTTTCCAATAAGGAATTCGCTCAGTCCTGCTTTTTCATCATCTTTAAGTTCCTTAGAACTTGTACCGATGTCTGCTGTACCATCCTGAGCACTCTTAATACCTACACTTGAACCTCCACCCGCTACGTTGATCTTTACATTAGGGTTCTTTTGACTATACGCTTCAGCTAACTTTTCTGCTACCGGTTGCACAGATGTTGAACCTGCTACCTGTATTGTTTGTTGTTGGCCACCTGTACCTCCTGCAAGTACGAGGTAAGCTCCAGCTATTACTATTATGGCCACTATTATTCCAATTATATATTTTGAATCCATGTGTTTCACCTCATCAATACTTGATCAACAATACTTGATCAAATACCAGTATTTAAATATTCCTATTTGTGTATAAGTTTACACAATAAGTGAACATAGAAGGTGAACAAATCGCTTACAATGCGCTATTGTTCACTAAAAATGAACATAATTGTACTAAAAGCGATAAATTTAAATATAATCTCTGTAATATAGATGTCTATTATGATAACCGAGGAAGCATTAAAAGATATATTTAAGCCACGTAATTTGAAGTGGAAAACTTCAATTACCAGGGTAGAGCCTAATAGGCTAACCACAAGAGGTTATTTACAGGAAGACCTGATTGAAAATATATCTTTTTCAGAAATGATACATCTGCTCATAAAAGGAAAACTGCCATCTAAAAGGGAGGCAAAAATGTTAGGGGCAGTTTTAGTGTCATTCTGTGACCATGGTGTGACGCCCCCGAGTACGCAGGCTGCAAGACTAATGGCATCAGCTGGATCTCCTCTGCATGCATGTATTGCAGGAGGGCTCCTTGCATTTGGAAAAAACCATGCTGGAGCCATCGAAAAGGCTATGAAAATATTCCAGGAAGGAATTAAATTATCTAAAGACAATGTAAATGAGATCGCTGAGCAAATTGTAAGTTATTTTCTAAACAACAATAAAAAAATATCTGGCTTTGGCCATAGATATCACAATGAAGACCCACGTGCACCCAAATTAATGGAGCTTTCAAGAAAGTATGACTGCTTCCGGGAACACTCTAAACTTGCAGTTGCAATCGAAAACATACTTCATGATAAAAAAGGAATAAAAATGAACATCGACGGCGCAAATGGAGCAATATTATCAGATATGGGTTTTGACTGGAGTGTTGGAAGCGGCATATTTATGATAGGCCGCCTTCCAGGGATTTTAAGTCATGTAACTGAAGAAAAAACAAGGGAACCTGCTTTCAGGAAGTTCTTTGAAATAGAAGAAATCTATTACGACGGAAAAGTTGGCAAAAGCATTTAATTTATTCTGAACTCATTTTTCTTTATCTAATCTATGAGTCCTCATTTTGGAAGTTTAAATGTTTAAAATAAATGAAATGCTCAGATTGTCCGGTTGCTGGGTGTTGAACACTCTATGAAGGACGCTGTTTAGAATCCACTCCTGAAGTGCCTTAAAAAATATATATAATGAGTTACATAACTCCCTGTAAGAAATCTGCAGAAAAACAGTTTTCACATCATGGATTTTGATGGTGGAAATTAATTGAAAGGAGATTATCATGAAAGAAGAAGCTTATTATCGGGCAAGAAAAAGGGTAGAAGAATTAAGAGACTTTTATGGACACTTAATTGCTTATATTGCAGTAAACGTGTCCCTCGCAGTTGTTAATTTTTTTACAACTCCAGGTTTCTGGTGGTTTCTGTTTATAACGTTCTTCTGGGGGATAGGACTTGTTGCACATGGTTTATCTGTTTTCCTGGAACGAGGCATATTCTCCAAAGAATGGGAAGAACGAAAAATAAAAGAATACATGGAAAAAGAAGAATAATGCAGTAAATCAATACCTGCTTTATTTTAATTATTTTTTCATATATTGATTTTTCCTTCTGAAACGTTCTGGAGTGGTGGTTCTTGGTATATTTTCATGGTATTCTCTCGAAATACCGATAATTTCAATGGAAATATCGCCAATTCTCTCAAATGATTTTACAACCCGGGACAGCGAAAGATAATAGGTGGAACGCTCAGTATCTTCAAATGATGCTTCTGCCATTTGAGTTGCTATACAATTTAAAGCTTTTTTTTGAAGTACGTGGATTTTTTCTTCGTAATTTATCACCTTATCTTTTAAATCGAGCCTTTCATTCAAAAATACTTCCATAGAATAATTTACCATCTTTTTAGATGTTTCATACATCTCCTGTATATATTTAAACGTTTCAGGATCAATTTCATAGGATTCTTTAAGCGCAAAATTTGCAAACTGGCAGGAATGATCCCCAATACGCTCTAAATCATATGCAACCTCGCTGAAAGCGCTGCTTTTACTGAATTCAGGAGTAGGGTTCATAGCTATGGCCATATCCACCGATGTTCTTATTTTTTCGTGCATATTATTGGTTATATAATCCATTTTTAAAGCTTCATTAGCTATTTCATCATCATATGATGAAAGAGCATTAAAAGATGTTTCCAGCTGGTTGTAAACATGCTTGGCCATTCCCTTA
This sequence comes from Methanobacterium sp., assembly GCA_039666455.1. NCBI lineage: Archaea > Methanobacteriati > Methanobacteriota > Methanobacteria > Methanobacteriales > Methanobacteriaceae > Methanobacterium > Methanobacterium sp. The sequence continues at coordinate 69,551 of JAVSLW010000004.1, forward strand.
AGCAGTTCTACAATTTTTAATGTTGCATGCTCTACTGGAACTTTTTCTTCCCCGTAAACTTCTAAAAACTCGTCAAACTTTTTGGATTCAATTACATACGCCCTCTTTACAATTCCCTTACTTATCATGGGCTGGAGTAATTTAGTGACATATCTACGGGTTATTCCCAATCTTTCTGCTATTTCATCCTGTGTTGAAGGATTTTCATAGCGTATTACGTCTAATATTGCTTTTAATGTAATGTTCTTTGTTTTTGTCATGATATCCTGCTGCCTTTTTCAACTTCATCACGATTAATTACCACTGATTCTTGAATCACTGATAAAATAACGTATAATAATGCTGTTAAAACTCCCAGAGAGATTATAAAACCAAATTCTACAAAAATAGGAGCATATAAATCCACGAGGGATAAGTTTGCATCCAGTAATCCTTTTAATAGCACAACTACACCTGCTGATAGTGTTATGTAGCTGTATGACCTTTTTATATTCTCTGATATCAATAATGGGTATGTCCCCATGAGAATAAGTCCAATTCCAATTAATCTAAACAGGTTCCAATCAGTTGCATTTTCCAGAAAATAGAATATTTGCTCTGATTTCCAGTATACGGCAGATAATATGTAGATGATTTCAATTGCCATAATAATTATCAGGGGAATTATGTAAACTACCCTTGCTTCAATTTTCTTTATTTTCACACTCTCAAGGGGTTCTTTTATAAAATGAGACAGGAACTGGTAGAGCATTGCTCCTAAAACTGCCCCCAGTACTGTTCCACCTATTCCAATTTTCGAGGTTGTAAATGCAGCAATTCCAGATATTACACCGGCCATTATCACATCTAACATTTTTGACATCTTATCACACTTAAAAGTACTCTTATAAAGTTCTAAAACCTGAAAAATTACTTTTTAGGATTTTAAATCCTTAAATCTAATAAATACCCTTTTTTAATCATCATAATTCATTGCATCCTGTTCTTTGAACAGATCATGCATTATTTTATCCAATGAATAGTTAGCAGACTCTCTTTTTTTCTATAAAGTTTCATCTGAATATAGATAGACTTAACCACCAATATATACTTTTAGTCTATCTTTTTTCCTGAAAAGTCTACAATATATTAAAAGTTAGAATAAAATGAATCCAGTTAGTTAATATTTAAAAGAAAAATTGGAAAAGCCCCAGGGGGGATTCGAACCCCCGACCTATGCCTTACCAAGGCATCGCTCTACCGGCTAAGCCACTGGGGCAAATGTAGGAATATTATACTGTTATTAATGAAAAATGAAATTATCATATAGATTTTTCGTCTGCAACACAATATAATTACATATTTTGGATATACTTAAAGTGCAGGGGATGGGATTCGAACCCACGAAGGCCTACGCCAGAGGATCTTAAGTCCACCCCCTTTGGCCGCTCGGGCACCCCTGCATAACTTAAAGGTTATTTGATGTCCTATATTAAGTTAACGGTTATAATTTATAGTTTAACTGAAATATCCTAAAATTAGATTAAACATTCATAAGAACCCGTAAATCTACAGGTACATTATTGTTAGAAATAATCTATTATTTAAGCTTTTTCTAAATTAAATTAAACTATAATAAGGTCCTATTCTTGATTTTAAGAATACAAACTTTTAAAGCCTTTATAATCATTTATATACCTACTAAATTTATATATATTTCAAAAGCATTATATATAATTTAATACTTTTCCTTATTTGCAGGATCTGGTGAGAGTAATGAAATTTCAAAGTGAAAAATGCGGTTTTTGTGGTACATGCGTGGGAGTGTGCCCTACTGGTTCACTGGAGATTGTAGAACGTGCTGCTACTTTAAATCATACTAAGTGCGATGATTGCGGGAGATGTGAAATAGTATGCCCCTTAGGTGCTTTTAAAGGGGGTAAAACATGAAATATGATGTTGTTGTTGTAGGCGGGCGTGTTGCTGGTTCAGTTTCGTCACTTTTTGCTTCTAAAAATGACCTTAATGTGTTAATGATTGAAAAAAGACAGGAAATTGGAGTTCCGCTTCAATGTGCTGAGGCGACAACTGAAAAGACTTTTGAAACCATTGGCATAAAGCCATCTCCAGACTATATAAGAACTGAAATATATGGTGCAGACATACATTCTCCAGACGGCACCAGTTTTCGAATGGAAGGAGATAATGAAAAGGGTTTTATCTTAGATAGGAAGATCTTTGATAAGAGTCTTGCTGCAGAATCAGCCGATGCAGGTACTGATATTATGGTTAAAACAAATGTAAATGACCTTATTATCAGAAACGGCAAAGTAAGTGGAGTTATTGCTAAGCAGCTTGGTAAAAGCATGGAAATAAAAGCTGATCTGGTTATTGCTGCAGATGGAATAGAATCAAATGTAGCGCGGATGGCAGGTTTAAATTCACTGTGGGGAGTTAACGACCTGTGTTCATGTGTACAATACAAAATGACTGGTGTTCCCACGGATCCTAATTATATGCAGTTCTATTTTGGTAATGAATTAGCCCCTGGGGGTTATGTATGGATTTTTCCAAATGATGAAAGGGTTACAAGTATTGGTATAGGGATTAGAAACTCTAAAAAAACTGCCTATGAATATTTAAACAATTTTATATCAAAATTCAATGGTAAAATCATTGAAATCAATGTGGGAGGGGTTCCTGTATCTGGAAACATTAAAAAAACGTACACCGACGGATTAATAGTTGTTGGGGACGCAGCAGGTCATGTTAATCCCATAACAGGAGGAGGAATTGATTTAGCAACAATTTGTGCAAAAATAGCAGGTCAGGTTGCTGCAGAAGCTATTAATAGTAACGATACGTCCTCAAAGTTCTTAAAAAAATATGAAAACCTGTGGAAAAACAAGATCGGTGAGCTGATAAAACGTTCACTTAAGTACAGAAAAGTTTTCGATAAACTGAGCGATAAAGAATTAAATGCACTTTCAAAGTTCATGAAAGGAAGAGATCTTGATAACATAACAGTTAAATCTCTATTTGTACTTGCAAAAGAGTCTCCAGGCCTTTTTAGATTATTGAAAGATGTTATTTAGTGCCCATATTCTTTAGTAAGTACTATTAAATTAAATTATAATCTGCAGGCAGGTATACTACATGCCAGTAAGTGGAATTAAGCCAGATATAGATAAAATGGAACGAAACAGTGATGTTGAAGGTCTAATAAAATTGATTAATTACAGAGACTGCATCACCCGAAAAGAAGCTGTCGTTGCCCTTAAAAAAATAGCGGATAAAAGAGCTCTTTTTCCACTTATCCATGCACTTAAATATGAAAAATGGCATGATAAATACGCAGTTATGGCTTCAGTAAGAGAAAATGCTGCAGAAGCCCTGGGCTTATTAAGAGATAAAAGAGCAGTAAAACCACTTATCGAGGCCCTAAAAACTGATAAAGATGAAGATGTGAGATGGAAATCAGCATGGGCTCTGGGAAACATTGGAGATAAAAATGCAGTTAAACCACTTATTTATGCATTAAGTGATGATCGCTGGTCTGTTAGAAGATTTGCCGCTTCAGCTTTGGGTAAAATAGGTGATAGAAAGTCTGTAGGGAGTTTGATCAGCGCTTTAAATGATGAAGACTGGCATGTTCGAAAATATGCTGCTCTTGCACTGGGCAAAACTGGAGATGAAAGAGCAATTAAACCTCTTGTTAATGCTTTAAGTGATCCTGACAGTGATGTCAGGTGGAAAGCCATAGTTGCTCTTGGAAAAATGAAAAATGCTGCAGTTGAACCCCTTATTAAAGCTTTTAATAGTGATGATTGGAGGATTCGAGGAAGGGCCGCAGAAGCACTGGGAAACATCGGTGATTTAAGGGCACTGGAGCCCTTGATCAATGCACTTACTGGCAAAAACAAAGATGGAAATAAATATGTAAGGGGAAGAGCAGCAGAAGCGCTTGGTAAAATTGGAGATGAAATGGCAGTTGAACCTTTGATTGCTGCTATGGAAGACCCTTACATTTACGTTAGAATTAAAGCAGAAGAAGCTTTAAATAAGATTGATTCTGCCCGGTGGGTTAAAGAATTTGATGACGGCCAAATTTCATTCAAACACTCAAGCACCTGGAAAATTATACCGCTTTACAACAAGCGAAAAATAGTAAAAGGACATTCTGCAAGGGGGATTACATTTTCAATTAATAAAAACACGGATTTAGGTGATTTAACAGCAAAAGAATTTAGAGACATAATTAAAGATGTTTTTGTGATTCAAAATAACGACATTATTTTTGAAACTGAGTATACAGTAGACAGTGTTGATGTTTACATTATAACTGGAGAAAATACAAGTTTCAAACCAGTGACCAGAATCATGATCGCTGCATTTAAAATAGAAGACTATCTATACTATCTATGGTTTGCTGGGGGAGAGGAAGCTTTCGAAGAAGAGCAGGAAGATATGGAACTGATAATTGAGAGCTTTCAAATTCTTTGAATTTGATGCCTCGAAAACCTACAGTTTTCGACGGCTTTAGAGTGTATATTTACAGTTGATTTCATTAACCTTTTAAATTTCAGTAATTTGATCTGGGGGAAGTTTATTACAGATAAAGTTATAATTTCAACATATAATCGCAAAAAACTTTATTTTGCGGTTGCGGTTAAAGATAAAAAGATAATAAAAACTATTTTACCAAAATCAAGTGAAAAAGAAACCCTGAATGAAATTTCAAGGGAATTTAACTCTTATATTTTATCTGACGAATACAGATCATTTGCAGAAGATATCTGTAACATTTATTATGGTAAACATGTTTCCTTTGGAAATGAAGCTATAAACCTGGATTTAAATGAATTTCAAAAAAGAGTGCTCCTTGAAGTAATGAAAATACCCTATGGAAAAGTTAAAACTTACAAACAGATTTCAAAAGCCATAGATTCAAAAGCATACCGGGCTGTAGGGACAGCAATAGGTAAAAACCCATTACCCTTAATTATTCCATGTCATAGGGTCGTAAGATCCGATTTAAAGGTCGGCGGATTTTTAGGCGGTCCTGAAATGAAAAAAGAGATATTGAAAAATGAGGGAATCTGTATTGTTAATGACAGAGTGAACATAGTTTAGTTTTAAAAGTGAGAATGTATTGAATCTAATTTAAACTTCAAACAACTATTTATGGATTAAAACCATGGATATTTCATCACTATTTCCAGTAACTAAATGGGCTAGATCTTATAATAAAAACTGGCTTAAGTCAGATATTATTGCTGGAATTACTGTTGGTGCTTTTACCATTCCCGTAGCCATGGCTTTTGTTTCTTTAGCAGATCTGCCTCCTGAAATCGGTTTATACTCATCCATGGTCTCTTTACTGGTTTATACAATTTTTGGAACGTCCCGGCACTTATCCGTGGGTCCCACCTCTACCCTTTCTATTTTAGTTGGTTCCACACTCGGTCCTTTGATGATTGTAAATATAAGCCAGTATTTCATGATGGTGTCCCTTGTAGCGGTCATAGTAGGTATTTTGGCACTCATATCATGGGCTTTAAGATTGGGGTTCATAATTAAATTCATCTCCAGAACAGTTTTAACCGGTTTTTTAGCAGGAATAGCATTATTCATTGCATCAGGGCAGCTTCCTAAACTATTTGGAATATATGATGCTTCAGGAAATTTTTTCGAACGCCTATATTACCTTTTTACCAATATTTACCAGGCAAACCTGGCTACCACTGCCATTGGTGTGGGAGGAATTATTTTTTTGTTTTTAGCCACCAGAAAATTCCCTAAACTACCCAATACATTATTTCTGGTTTTAGGATCAATTGTGATTATAACTTTTACTGATCTTGCTTCTTCAGGCGTTAGGATAGTAGGTTCAGTCCCTCAGGGATTGCCCAGTCTTGTAATTCCTGATCCTGTCTTAATAGATGTTAATGTCCTGGTTACATTAGCTGTAACTGTATTCCTTGTAAGTTACATAGAAGGATATTTATTTGCTGCAGAATATGCTGCAAAAAACAGGTATAAAATTGATAAAACCCAGGAACTATTAGCTTTAGGTGCATCTAATGTTGTTACAGGCCTTTTTCAGGGTTTACCCATTGGTGGGGCACCAACAAGAACTGCTGTGAATTATGAAAGTGGGGCTAAAACGCCGTTAGCTGGAGGAATATCAGGATTAGTTATTTTACTAATTCTTATTTTCTTTACAGGAATCTTATATAACTTACCGGAGACAATACTATCTGCTATCGTGCTATTTGCTATAAAAAGACTGGTAGACATCCCCCATTTTCGAAAAATCTATAATTTCAGCAGGATGGAATTTAGCATTGCCATTATTACACTTCTATCTGTACTGTTTTTTGGTGCAATGGAAGGAATTGTAATTGGAGTTACATTATCAGTCCTGGGATTACTCAAAAACCTGTATAATCCTCATGTAACCATATTAGGGCGCATTCCAGGTACTATACAATATTTCGATATTAAACATCGCCCAGAAGGTGAAATAGTCCCCCATACACTTATTGTAAGGGTTGATGGATCCCAGATATTTCTAAATACAGAAAGCATAAAAGATACCATTATACATCTTGTAGATGAACAATATAAAGACACTAAGCTATTTGTTTTAGATTTTGAGGCCACATCTTTCATTGATTACTCCGGGATTGAAATGCTGGAAGAACTAACTGATGAACTGAAACGTCGGGGCATTAAAATTAAAGCAGCTAATATGTACGGATCGCTTAGAGATTCTATTAGAAAAACCAGACTGGAAAAAGAAATAGTTGAAAGTGAATTTTGTTTAACCATTGATCAATGCATTAAAAGATGGGAATTAGAAAAAAAAGATAAATAAGAAAGTTTTAAAGAAATTTCTAACAGGAACTACTACAATTCAAAAATATGTATGTTACTTCCTTTAGTAAGAAATTTATAATTGTTTTACACATAACGAATAATAAAAAGATCCCAAAATCAATAACAAATCAGGTGGAGAATAAATTATGAAAAGAGATATTATCAAAATTAATGAAGAAAAATGTACTGGCTGCGGGGAGTGCATTCCCGGATGCCCTGAAGGGGCGCTGCAGGTAATTGACGGAAAGGCAAGACTTATAAGCGATTTATTCTGTGATGGATTAGGAGCATGTATTGGTACCTGTCCTCAAGGAGCTATTGAGATTGAACAAAGAGAAGCTGAGCCTTATGATGAATACAAAGTTATGGAAAATGTTGCTAAAGCTGGCCCCAATGTTATAAAAGCTCATTTAAAACATCTATATGATCACGGGCAGACAGAGTTCCTTAACCAGGCTATTAACTTTTTAAAGGAAAAAAATATTGAAGTTCCTGATTATGATGAAGAAAAAACATTTGAATGTGGTTGTCCTGGTTCAGCAATGACAGATTTAAGTGAAAGTAGGGCGGAAAGTCATATCGAACCACAGATATTCAGTGCAGAGCTTAGAAACTGGCCAGTGCAACTGCAGCTTTTAAATCCCAATGCACCCTACTTAAAAAATGCAGATTTACTGATTTCAGCAGATTGTGCACCATTTGCATATGCTAATTTTCATCAGAGGTTTTTAAAAGATAAGATTTTAATAATACTCTGTCCAAAACTGGATAAGACCATAGATCAGTATGTAGATAAATTAGCGGAAATATTTGAAAAACAGGATATAAAATCAATTTCCATAGTACATATGGAAGTCCCATGCTGCTCAGGTATTGAAATTATAGTTAAAAGAGCATTAGAAAAGGCTCAAAAGAATGTAATCATTAAGGATTATACAATCTCTATAAAAGGAGAAATAATATAGTTACAGGATAAGATGGTTGAAGCTATCTCAAAATCAGAAAAAAAGCACGGATATAATTTTATAACCATAAATAAGTATCCTGACAGGTAAAATATATGGACATTGGTAGCCCCGGTTGTCATTAAAAATCTTACGACATTTTTTAGCGAGGAAGCTGTTACTGCGATTGAGAAATATTTAGATTTAGAGCATGAAAGAATAAAGCCACAGCCCTATGAAGCATTATTCTCCAGTTATAAAATTGGAAGTGGATTTATGACCACAACTGCATTGCAAAGCTCTTACAGGCAATTAAATAATTATTTAGGTTGGAAACAAGAGGAAAGAGGGTGCTTTAGGAAAGCTACAAGCCATATGATGCGTAAAACCTTTAACACTTTGCTTATTAATGCAGGAATGCCTGAAGAGATTAGAGAGCATTTTATGGGGTATGTGTATAAAGATAAGGTAAGAGATGCTTACTTTTTACCAGATCCACAGGAATTGCTTAAAATTTATTTAAAATATATGGACTATGTTACAATTGAAAAGATAGAAATGAGTAGTGAGGATATTATAAGAGATAATAGTGTGAATGATTCTAAGATTGAAGAATTAGAGGCTATTATTAAGCAGATGAAGAAGCAGTTGGATAAAGTTACTGCAGAAGCATAAAATAAGTTTTTTATAGTACTTTTTATCAATCAATAATTATGATTTATTATATTATTTTTTTATTTTTTAGGAGGAGAAATGAATGAATTATTGGTTTTGGATAGCTAAAAGCGATGCATTTATTGGAGAAGAAGGTGAAGAAGATTTATATTGGGGCGATTGTGGAGAAAAAGTTGAACCTGGAGATTTAGCTTTAATATACAGAAGAAGTCCTTACAATATGCCATCATATGATAGAGAGAAATATAGTTTAATTGAATGTTTAGTGCGCGTGAAAAGCTTTCCAGAAGATGACTGTGAAATTAGCACACGAAAGGGAGAACCTAAAACCGGCCATTGCTGTGATTATGAAGTTTTACATAAATTTGAAAATAAATTAAAATATAAAGAAATGATTTTTTATAGAGATGAGCGTAAGACAGCTTTAACAGATTGGAGCGCATTAAAAAAGAATTTAAGAGGAATGTGGCATCCAGTAGATGAAGATAGTTGGAATAAGCTTGATGAATTATTAAAAGAGAAAAATGAAGATACTTACCATGGATTTAAAAAAGTAGATGAAAATTGTAAATAATTTGCATTTGTGTGATTGAAAGCATTTTATAATTTGTAATTTGCTTTTTGCATACTTTGATCAACTCTTCCTTAAAGAGCACTTATTTTTGATTAGAATTTTTGCTTTTTTGAATGTGAAATGAAAACAATTATATATGTATAACCATGATAAATTTATAATTATAATTATAAATAATAACAAATTGTCAGATCAGGTGGTTCAATGCTCACATCTGTCCAGAAAGAAATACTGCAAAGCTTGATAAATCTGTATAGAAAATCAAAAGGCAAATCTATTAAAGGAGAGGAAATTGCTGAAATTATGAATCGTAATCCTGGGACCATAAGGAACCAGATGCAGTCGCTTCGAAGTTTAGGGCTTGTAAAAGGGGTTCCAGGTCCGCGTGGAGGGTATAAACCAACTATAGAAGCATACCATACCTTAAATATCAGTGCATTTGATAAAGAAGCACTTGTACCAATATTTAAACAGGGAAAAAAAGTTGGTGACCTGAATGTTGCCAGAATAGAATTTACAAGCATCCCCCATCCTGGCGAATGCGAAGCTGCAATAAAAGTAATAGGTAATATAAAACAGCTTGACCTTGGAGATAAAGTAAGAATTGGCCCAACACCAGTAAACAAACTTGTATTAAACGGTATGGTGGTAGGAAGAGACGATATGGACAATCTCCTGCTCCTTGACACCACAAGCATAAGAAGCATTCCACACAAATCTGTGATTGATATTGCAAGCCAGAACCTCATAACATTAAAATCATATATGTCTATAAAAGAAGCAGCAAATGTTTTATCAAGTAATGGAATTGAAGGAGCGCCTATAATTGAAGACCACAAAGTTACAGGTATTTTAACACTAAACGACATTACAAAAGCCATTGCTGAAGGTAATGAAAACTTAAAAGTTAATGAAATCATGTCAAAACACATAATAACTGTTGAAGAAGACCTTATGATTTCAGATGCCATTGAAATCATGAATAAAAACAAAATAGGAAGACTTATTGTTGTAAATGATGATAAAATGCCTGTTGGTATTGTAACAAAAACTGACCTTCTGGATAAGATAGCTGGTTTGAAATAACAGTTTAAAAGCCACTATGAACATCCAGTTCGTCCCTGTTTTAATTAATGTGCCACATTTTTTTATACCTTTTCAAAACAAAGTTTATTATTTATTTTATACCAGTTACTTTTTGCTTAATTAATGATCAGTTCAGGTTGTGAGAAAACTGAAAATTCAACACATGGAAATCAACGGAAACATGAGTGTTCTTGATTTAATCGAAGAAATGGGAAAGTCCGGAGTTTTTGGAGCAGGTAGACTGGCCAGAGCCACACATTTACTTGCAGACTCCATTAAAGATAAAGAAACAGCCATTTTTTTAAGTATTGCAGGCCCCCTTGTACCGGGAGGGCTTCGAAAAATAATTTTTGACCTTATAAATGACCGCTTTGTAGATGTTTTGATAACAAGCGGTGCTAACATAACCCACGACCTCGTGGAATCCTTTGGAGGCGGACATTACCGGGAAATTAAAGCCACCGAAAATTCCTACGGAATTTTCGAGGCCGACAAAAAACAAAGTTTTTTGGGATTGCAAAACGAAGCCCGCAAACACACAGTGTTTGAGGCGTCAAAATCAAAGATTTTGACAGTTTCGCAAGCATCAAAAGCAGAGCTTTTGAAAGCCACCGAAAAAGATGAAAAGCTATGTGAAGAGGGAATTGGAAGAATAGGCGATTTATACACCAGATCATCAGATTTTGAAGTGTTTGAAAAAGAAATAACAAAAATTTTAGCTAAAATTGCCAGAAAAAAGAAGATCATATCCATCAGGGAGTTTTTATTTGAAATAGGAAATATGATTGATGATGAGGATTCAATACTTAAAATAGCCGCCAAAAAAGGTGTTCCAATTTATGCACCCGGCTTAATAGACAGTATGCTTGGTTTGCAGCTCTGGATGTTTACTCAAAGTGAGGAATTTCATCTTGATGCTATTGGAGATATGCACGAGCTTTCAGATATTGTTTTTGGCTCTAAAAAAGTCACAGCAGTGATGCTGGGGGGAGGACTGCCAAAGCATTATGCTTTAGCATCCAATTTACTTAAAGGCGGTGTTGATGCTGGTATTCAGGTTACTATGGACCGCGGTGAAACCGGCAGTTTAAGTGGAGCGCCTTTAGAAGAAGCAAAATCATGGGCCAAAGCTAAAGCTGGTTCCAGCCTTGTAACTGTGGTTGGAGATGTGAGTATAATATTCCCGGTGATGGTTGCAGGGGCAAGGGAAATTATAAATAAAGAAAAATAAATTGTGCACCTGGCTTAAAAATGAATGCCTGTAAAAACAGTTTATCATTTTACGATTTAAGGATTGTCTTTTTCAACTCTTTTTCTGATTCTACAATCAAATCAATTCTTTCAACAGGAATGCCTTTTTGATGCAGATAGCCTGCAAGATTTACAGGTGTAACTGTTTCTTCTACATCTATAAGAATAGAATCTTTTTCATGAGAAATTCCACATGTTCCAAATTCACTTAAAGCAGTGTAAGTAGCTTCTACATTATCAGTTTTTACCCGGTAAGTACGCAGTTTCTTTGTAGCTTTCGAGATATCAATTTTTAGTTTTTGAAGCACTATAAGAACATGTTTTTCAAGGACCAGTTCCAGAACTTCAGTATCAATGAAGTCCTTTTTTCTTATGATGCGGACTGCCTGACAGATTTGGGCTAAATCTCTTGCATGGGCAAAACTGGGCTTTAAACCTTCTCCATCATTATATATAGAAGTATATACATTTTTAAATCTCTCTATCACTTCTTCACTATATTTTTCTCCTAATTCCATTATATTCCTTTTAAAAACTTCAGCAAGTTCATCTAAAGGCGGATCTTTAAGAAATATATGTAGGGGGGCCCTTCTAAGGTGCGCTTCATCCATTATACTTATATCCAGGTTAGTGGAAAACGCCGGTATGAAATGACTGTGAACAATTACAGGAACCCCCCTTACATAAATAACGTCTTTTCTATTTTCCATAGGTATAATGAGTCTATTTAGAATCAATTCGTGGTCATCTCTTTGTCTTCCAAGGTCATCGACAAGTAATACCCCTCCATTTGCCTTAATTATGGGGGAAGTTTCATATAGTCCTTTATTTTGGTTGTAAGCGGTTTCTAACTTATTTAAACTAAGTTCAGAACCGGTAAGTACAAAAGGGGCATAAATTTTAACCCATCGAGGATCTTCTGGTTGTTCAGAACACATTTTATGGAAATCAGGGTCATAAAGCTGAATAACCGCCCCTCCAAACTCAATGAATTTAGGAATAACAAGAGGAGGCAAAAGGTCTGACATTTTACTTACAATAAAAGTTTTACCGGTTCCTGGAGGTCCATAAACAAAAATACCCTTTCCAATCGTACTGGATTCAATTAAAACCTCTTTAGCATAGTCTACCCCTACAACTTCATTAAAAGCATGTTGGATAACATCTTCAGGTATATTAATGGGGTATCTGTTTTTTAACTGTGCGTTCATAAGTTTGTAGTAATCTTCATAAGATACTGGTGCCATTCCAATATATGGATTTTCTTCCATTAATCTTCGAGCTTTTTCATGTCCTTTTTTTGTTACAGTGTATTCTACGCTTGAAAAAAGGAACCCTCCTCCAGTTGTAGCACAAAAACCTTCTTCTTCCAGTTTTTTGAGGGTTTCTTCTAAAACATCCCAGTGGATACCGGTCATATCATTAAGTACGCCTGTCTTAACAGTTCCATAACTTGAAATGATCTTTAAAATTAAATTTTTAACAAAATTACTTGAGAGTTTTAATTCTTCAAAATTTCGGGGCTGTCTGAGGATTTCGAAAATTTTTTCCATTTTTATGTCATGGTAATAATTCATGAGGTCACCTGAACCGTTTAAATTTCGCTGACATACTCAAATAATACTCAAATAAGTTTACAGATATAAATATATTAGTATTTCTCTTATCAGGATTATAATATGTCTTTAAGTTCACCAATATGATTTAAGACATCGATATGAATGTTTTCATTTTTAAGATATTCCTTATCTGATTTTGTTAATTTAGAATTAACAAGTATTGCAGACATTCCAGAGTTCAATGCCCCCATTATATCTTCACTGAATTTATTGCCTACCATGACTGATTTTTCGGCTTTACAACCCATTTTTTGAAGTGCAAGCTCGAAAATGCGTGTATCAGGTTTTTCAACCCCTGCTGCTTCAGAAGTAACTACGTGGTCGAAGAAATGGTGCAGATCCAGTCTGATTAATTTTTCCCATTGTTTAATTGTTATTCCATTTGAAATAACTCCTAAATGGTATCCTTTCTCTTTAAGGTAGATTAGAGTTTTTGTAGTCTGGGGGAATAACCTTAAAAGTGCAAATTTGACGTTGTGGTAGGTAATCATTCCAAGAGCTATTAAAAGAGGTTTTTCTTCTCCAAACACTCTTTTTGTTAAAACATTGAAATGTTTATCATAGTTTGATCCATATTCATCGATTATTTCCCTTAAAAGGATGTATGCTTCCTTAGATTCAAGAGGTAAACCTGCATCAATCATCACGTTCAATGCAGCTTTCCTTGCAAGCTTAGCAAAACCTGAAGTATCATAAAGTGTATCATCAATATCAAAAAATACTGCTTTTATCATCTTATCACACCCCCAATGCTGTAAAGATTGATATTAATCTGGCACTAAAATAATATAAACTTAAGTAAAAAAAAGTTACAGCACTTACTCTGTAGAATATTTTTAAAGATCAAATGCCTTTAAATTAAAAAAATAGCTAAAATAAACTAATAACTTATCTAAAAAAATGCATCAAGACTGCTTTGCTTCTCTTTATGCAGAATATCCTGTTTGGAATATCCAAAAGTTTCTATTATTCTTCCAACTGCAGGAAGCACCTGATTTTCAATGTAATAATTGGGGTCGTAACTGGATATATTTGCATCTTCTACTGGGTAGGCACGCTTGCTTATGGGTTCCTTTCCTTTAACAACCACATACCTTATAATTGAACCCCTTTTTATATCCCTCCCCTTTTCAATGGATTTTTTTGCTGCAAGAACATGTGGGGCCATTTGAGCGTACTCGTGAGGGTTTTTTGTAAGCTGAGTGTGAATTACAAGGTCTTCCAGCTTTACATTACCCTTTCTAATATCTTCAATAACCCCTTCTACAATTTTAGCTGCTTTTTCAGGAGATGCATCCTTTAAAATAGCACTAAGGACTTTTTGCTGGGTTTTTTTTGTTATAGGAGCCCAGTCTCTTCTTACAAGTTCCAGACCCTTAACAATAATGGTGTCATCTTCAATAAGAGCATATCTTTTCTTGGTTACAAAAAAACCTCTTTTAAAGAAACCCTCATATTCAAGTTCCATTCCTTCTGGTAATTCTTCATTCACAGCTTTAATGAATTTTTGAGCCTGCAAAATCAATGATTTTGGGGCCCTGAAATCGTAGATCTCGTGAGAATTTTCTTTTATTTCTTCATCCAATAGATCACCTTATTGAATACATTCAAAAATTGCAGATTTTTGATGCAGCAAAAATTGATTAAGTAGTATTGATTTATTCAACCAATACGCCATTTATCATACCATGTTGACCTGGCCTGGATGTTACTCTGGCTTTTCCAGTGCTGGTTTCCAAAACAGCGCCTTTTGTTATAATGTTTCTACGTACAAAATGAGTGTTAGCACTATTTTCAACAACACTTAAAATTTCAGCAACTTCAACTTTACCTGTTTTAGGGTTAACCACGTTAATTTTGTTTTCATTGGTGAGCCTTATTTTATTGTTACCTCCTTTGGTACGGATTTTTTTAACTTTTCTCTCCCCAATTTTAGTTTCTGCTGCTCCTTTTCCAAGTTCAGATTTTCTTTTATTTTTGTTGAGTTTAGCGCGTCCTCCGCTAGGCTTTCTTAATGATTCTCCTTGCCAAATTGCCATTGTTTCACCTCATGTCTTTGATTAAATGATTGATTTTTGGATTGTGAGAATAAATTCACCCTCCAATATTTCTTTTTGAATACACCTGAAATTTAAAAATATATTCTTAATAGGGTTTATATAACAATCCATATATATTTTATTATGCTTAATATTAGTAATGAAAATTTTAACGGATCAAAGTATCTCTCTTAAACATGGTTTATATTTGGAAGTAATAGAAAAGAAACAAACAACAAAAACAAAGGGTGAACTTATGAAAATCAGCATGGCACACGGCGCTGGCGGAGAAATAATGCAGAGTCTGATATCAGATATTATACTTAATAACATTAAAAATAAAAAAGTTAACGGTGGAATAGGGCTTGGAGAACTGGATGACGGGGCTACAATTCCCTTTGGTGAGTATGAAATTGTGATTAGTACTGACAGCCATACAATTGATCCCATATTTTTCCCTGGGGGAGATATAGGAAAACTATCAATTACAGGGACTGTAAACGACGTTGCAGTAATGGGGGCAAAGCCTCTTGCCATTGCAAATGCAATGGTCATTAGCGAAGGTTTTACAAGTGAAGATTTTGAAAGGATAATAAAGTCAATGGATGATGCATGCATTGAAGCTGATGTTTCCCTTGTAACTGGAGATACAAAGGTAATGGAAAAGGATAAGCTTGATAAAATAATTATCTCCACAACAGGTATTGGAATAGCTGAAAAAGGTAAAATAACAGGTGATTCGGCTCTGGAAGTAGGGGATAAAATCATTCTGACAGGTAGTGTTGGAGATCATGGTATTGCGTTGATGTCCTATAGAGAAGGTTTTGGATTTGAAACAGATTTAAAATCAGATGTGGCACCGGTTACAGAAATGACCGAGGCAGCTTTAAAAATAGGGGGAGTTAAAGCAATGAAAGACCCTACAAGGGGTGGAATTGCAAATGCTCTAAACGAACTTGCTTCAAAATCAGGTACAGGAATGTTCGTCCTTGAGGAAAAAATTCCAGTTAAAGAACAGGTCCGTGCAGCCTCTGAAATGCTGGGAATAGACCCCTATGAAGTTGCAAACGAAGGAAAAGTAATTATGGGAGTTGAAACATCAAAGGCAGATGAAATTCTTGAAGCTGTTAGGAATACTAAATATGGTAAGGACGCTCAGATTATAGGGGAAGTAACTGAAGATAAACACGTAATAATTGAGACTTTACTTGGTGGAAAAAGAATCCTTGAAGCTCCAATAGCAGATCCAGTTCCAAGAGTCTGCTAAAAAATTCTTTTCATTCTTTGATAGGGTTATTAGAAAGAATCAGGAATATATGTAAAAATATAAAATTATTAAGATTTTAAGGGATTAAAATGGAAAAATTATGGGTTAAAAGATTTGCAGCATTATTAATAGATTTTTTTATTATAACACTTATAATATGGATTACAAGTGCCTTAACCTATCCCCTAATTGCAATAACAGATACTTTTTATATTTTAAATTACTGGCTTGTTTTGGTGGTTTTGATAATTATAGGATATTTCACATACTTTGAGGGTAAAAATGGTGCAACTGCTGGTAAAAATATTTTAAAAATTAAAGTTGTTGCAGATGAAGGTCAGATGAATTATAAAAAAGCATTAATAAGAAATTTATCTAAAATCTTATGGATCCCGCTGATTTTAGATGTTTTAATAGGTTTGGTAGCTGGAAATTCAAAATTAAGGTATTTGGATAAAATTGCCGGCACAGACGTTGTTAGAGTGAGTGATAAAGAGTCTGAAAGTTCATAGAATCAAATGTTAGGGCCATTGATATTTATAAGCTTCGAAGAATACTGATAACATAAAAAAATCTGATTTTCATTAAACGTGGTTTGATATTTACCTATTTCGTGCAAAACATGTCTATTCCCATTTGAAAGTATAGGCAGCAATAAGTAGACCAATACCGAGAATACCAAGCAGGATAAACACTTCCCGTGTAAGATCAAATAGCAGGGTTCCAATCCACAATTCCTGCATCAACTCCACGGCGTAGGTCACTGGTATATACGGAGAAATATAGTGCCTAACCCAATCAGGAAGCATATCCAGCGGCATGAACACGCCAGAGAAGAACATCATTGGGAAGAACATGATCATTCCAATAGCACTGGCTGCTCGTTGCGAGCGGGCTACTGCAGAGACGAACATGAAGATAGAAGCAAGGCTCAGGAAGACAAGGACAAAACCTGTGATGAAAGAAATGAGGTTCCCGTCAAAGACAGCGTCATAGTGCAGAATCGCCACAGCAGTGAGCAGGACAATCCCGAGAATTGTAACAATGAAATTTGCAAGTGCAATGCTACCCAGAGTGGTGAGGGGCGTAATCGGAGATCCATGCAGGCGTTTGAAGAACTTAATGTGACGGTAGGAAACAATGGTCGGAGGTATGCCAAATAGGGCTGTTTGGGCGATGATGAAAACCATCAAGGGCGGCGCCACCTGATTGATGACAACCTCCTTAGGGACATTGGCAGGGATGAAAATCTCCATTATAACGAAGAGAAAGAAGGTCGGGAAGATGAAGTTGAAAAATAGGGCTTCTGGATCGCGCGTAAACATCTTTAGCTCGGTTAAGGATAGCTTAGTGAACTGCCTGAGGATCATCATTCTCTCATCTCCCTGCCAGTGATAGAGATGAAAACATCGTCAAGGCTTGGTTTTGAAACCGTGAAATCATGAAAATTGTGGTCATTCTCTCCAAGAATGCGAATGACCTCGCCCACAACCTGGTAGTCAGCACACTGAATGATGATGTTCTGGTTGCTCGTCTTCAAGCTGCACCTCTCGATGTTTTCAAACTTCGCTGCTATACTTGAGTCATCTACTGAGAAGCTGATCTTCAAGCCTCCGTTAATGCTTCCTGTGAGGTTAGAAGGAGTATCCAGGGCAACTATTCTTCCTTGATCAACAATAGCCACCCGATCACAGAGCTGTTCTGCCTCTTCCATATAGTGAGTGATTAGAACAACTGTTTTACCAGCCTCACGAACACTGCTTACCATTTCCCACATCGCTCTTCGGGCCTGGGGATCGAGTCCTGTTGTCAGTTCGTCAAAGAAAACTACTTGTGGGTCATTTACGAGGGCAAGAGCGATTGAAAGCCTCTGTTTTTGACCTCCTGACAGATTTTCAAAGTATTTATCAGCTTTGTTAAGTAACCCTACCTTTTCCAGAAGAGGCTCGACTGGTAAAGAATATGTATAGAAACTTGCAAAAAGCTCAAGTACCTCTCTGACTTTAATTTTGTCTGGAAAACTGCCTTCCTGGAGTTGTAAGCCTATCAGTTGCTTCAGCTTATATCCATCTGCCTTTGGATCCAGATCCAGGACGCGGATGGAACCAGATGATGGAACCCGCAGCCCTTCCAGGCACTCAACCATGGTGGTCTTGCCAGCGCCGTTTGGTCCAATGATACCAAAAATCTCGTTTTCGTAGATCTCAAAGCTGACTCCAGCGACTGCAGTCAGGTTACCATATCTTTTAATAAGATCTTTTACAACTATTACGGATTTCGTTTTATCATTCATTTTAATTTTATAGAATTTATGCATCATATAAATTTTTGGGTGTTTGGAATTCTCAGTTTGGTCTTTAACAACAAAATTTCTTACTATAAATATTAAAGCACATGAAACAAAATAATTTAGTGGTGATTAATTTGAGAGGATTACTTGTAGGAAGAATGCAACCAGTTCATGAAGGACATCTCCAGGTAATTAAAAGCATTCTTGAAGAAGTTGATGAAGTTATAATCTGTATTGGAAGTGCTCAACTGAGCCATACTTTAAAAGATCCATTTACAGCAGGCGAAAGAGTAATGATGCTCACCAAGGCCCTCAGTGAAAATAGTATAAGTGCCTCAAAATACTATATAATACCAGTTCAGGATGTTGCATGCAATTCAATCTGGGTAGCGCATATTAAAATGCTTACACCACCATTTGAATATATTTACTCAGGTAACTCTCTGGTGCAGCGTCTTTTTAAAGAAGCAGGCTATGAAGTTACTCAACCACCGCTTTTCAACCGTAAAATCTATTCTGGGACAGAGGTAAGAAGAAGAATGCTTGTAAACGAAGATTGGGAATCTCTTGTCCCTGAATCAGTTGTAAATGTAATTAAAGAAATTGATGGGGTTTCAAGAATTAAACATCTATCAAAAAAAGAAGGCCCTGATTATGAAGTATAGATGGGTGATAAAATGGAAAATGTGAGAATCATTAAAAAAGACGAAGAAAAAATAACACTTTCTGACCTTATAAAGATGGTTAAAAAAAATCCTCAAATCGACCGCTGCGGTGCAGTATTTACTTTTGAAGGAATTGTTAGAGGAGAAGAAGATGATATAAAGGTCAAAAAACTTAGTCTGAGCACTCCCTTAATTGAAAAAACAGAAAAAGAGCTTAAAAATATTATAAATGAAATTGCGGTGAAGTATGAAGTAGTTGAAATAGCTGCAGTACATTATGTGGGTGAATTTTATACTGGAGATCCTCTCCTGCTTGTTGTGGTTGCTGGAGGACATAGGGGAGAAACCCTGAAGGCATTAAAAGAAACAATTGAACGTGTAAAATTCGATCTTGATTTTAAAAAAGAGGAATATACTGAAAAAGGAACGAACATTATAATGTCTGGCGGATAAATAAAAATACATGGAGTTACATCTGGAGGACTTTTTTGAAACTTATAAGGGACAGCATCCATGGAAATCTATATCTAAACGATTTTGAGATAAAACTGGTGGACACACCCCAAATACAACGTCTTCGAAGAATAAAACAGTTGGGATTTACATATTTAGTTTATCCTGGGGCAAATCACTCCCGTTTTGAGCATTCAATCGGAACATTGCATATTGCATCCAAAATAGCAGATAATATAGGGCTTGAAAAGGATGAAAAGGATATGGTTCGCTCAGCAGCTCTTTTACATGATGCTGGACACGGGCCATTTTCTCATGTTTCAGAGGGGATACTTAACTCTCCTCACGAATATTTGACCTCCCGAGTAATTAAAGAGAGTGATCTTTTCTATATTTTATCAGAAAAATTTGATCCAGATGAAATAATAGACATGATCAATGGTAAAGGGCCTTTAGGTCAGATAATAAGTGGAGAACTTGATGCAGACAGAATGGATTATCTTATAAGAGATTCATATTATACTGGAGTAGCTTATGGTATGATTGATACAGGAAGACTTATCCACTCAATTAAACTGAAAGATAACCTTATTATCGAGGCTAAGGGCATCCAGGCTGCAGAATCAGCACTTATAGCCCGATATTTGATGTATCCAAGTGTTTACCAGCACCATACCACACGTATAATCAATTCCATGTTTAGAAGGTGTATGAAGTGGTTGTTTGAAGCAGAAATAGTTGATCCTGAAACAATTTATCGTTTGGATGATTCAGATATAGTTTCAATAGCAAGAGCCCAGGAAGGTAAGATAAAAAATGTTATAGGCCGTTTGGATAACAGAGATTTATTTAAAAGAGTATTTTCCATAAAGTTAAGCGATCTTGAAGAACCAAAAGACGTTTTCCAAATAAATGAGGATAAAATAAGAAAAATCGAACTTGAAATTGCTGAAGATCTGGGATCTCCTATAGAGTACACCATAATTGATATTCCAGAATATCCTTTCTTCAATGAAATGCGTACATTGGTATCTGTGGGTAATGAAAATGTGAAATTAAGTGAGATATCAAGCCTTGTAAGTGCTCTTAAAAATGTTAGATTTAATTATGCAGATATATGTATTTATGTTCCTGATGAATATGTTGAAAAAGCTTTAAAATTTCCATTTGAAAATTATCTGGAGCTTACAATGCAGAAAAAAATCAAAGAATGGTTTTAAACATGATAGTAGTTGGAATTACTGGTGCAAGTGGAGTTATATATGGCATAAAGCTCCTTGAAGAATTAAAAAAATTAAAAGAAAATACAGCAGTTCTAATAACTGATCCTGCCAAAATAATCCTTGAACATGAATTGGGCATGAGGGAAAATGAAATAAAAGAACTTGCAGATCTTACATACGACCCAAAAGACCTGACAGCATCTATTAACAGCGGATCTTTTAGATTCAATTCCATGGTAATCGTGCCCTGTACAATGAAGACCATTTCTGCAATAGCAACAGGATACGCAAATAATGCAATTACAAGAGCCGCAGATGTTGTTTTAAAGGAGAGAAGGAATTTAGTACTTGTGCCACGTGAAACTCCTCTTAGATCTGTCCACCTGGAAAATATGCTTAAAATAAGTAACGAGGGAGGTATAATTCTTCCAGCAATGCCGGGCTTTTACCATAATCCAGAAAATATCGACGATTTATGCAATTTCGTGGTTGGAAAAATTCTGGATGTTTTAAAAATTGAAAACAACCTTTTTAAACGATGGCATGATGGCAGGCCATGATCAAATAAATTAATGAACGGTTAAAATGATACCAGATAACGAATTTATAACCTTAAAAAATGTTCCAGGCCCTACCAAGGAAGAAATAAGATGTCTGGTACTGTGTAAAGCAGAAGTATCACCAGATGATGTTGTTGTAGACATTGGCTGCGGAACCGGAGGGTTAACATTAGAATTTGCAAAAAGAGCCAGAAAAGTATATGCAATTGATAAAAATATAAATGCTGTCAATCTAACTCTTGAAAACCTTAAAAAGCATGGTTTAGAGCACAAAGTAAGTATTATTAAAAATGATGCTTTAAGTGCCTTAAAAGAAATTGATAGATTTGATATCCTTATGATTGGAGGAAGCGGCGGCGATTTACCTTTAATAATTGAAGAGGGTTATAGAAAACTTGGTGAGTCTGGTAGAATCTTAATAACTTCTATATTACTTGAAACTCCAGTTGAAGCTATTAAAACCATGAAAAAACTTGAAATGAAGATTGAACTGATTAACGTGGCTGTTTTTAGGGGTAAAATATTAGAAAGAGGAACCATGATGTATTCAAATAACCCCATAACAATTATATCTGCCAGAAACAGAAGTAAATAGTGATAAAATGAATTTTTTAAAATTTAAAGTTCTAATCTCCAAGGTAAACTTCTGGTTCCAAAAGGAGTTGTAAATTAAATGATGTTATGTCTTTGAAGGAGCATGAATTCATCGGTATTCAGCTTTTTACCCTCTTTAAATTTCTGATATATGTCCATTGCATGCTCTTTTTCCTTCCTTTTCTTTTTATTAGTGGCTTTATTTTCAAAACTTCGTTTTTTAGCATTTACTTTATCTAAATACCTGTTAATTTTGCGTATTTGACCTAAAGTTTCCTTGACTTCTTCATGCTTTTTGGAAGCTTCATTTTTGATCTTTATAAACGTGTTATGTGCTTCATCAGCACTGGTTCTTATTCCATCAATTTTCTGGAAGTATTCCAGCATTTTTTCGTGGTTTGATTGGGCCTCTTTCGAAAACTCCACAACCTTCAGGTGATAAGATTCTGATAATTCTCTAAGTTCCAGTGCTTCTTTTTGAACTTTTTCATCTTCCTGCATTTCCTGGAGTTTTTTGGACAGATCCTGTACTCTTTTAATTAGTTCATTTTCCTTTCGGATATCCAGCACTTTTGTCTCAATGATTTTATCAATTCTTTTTATTTCCTTTTCCGTGTTTATAATGTCCCTTCTTCCAGACTCCCATTCCATGGTTTTTAATTTATCCCTGGTTTTGTCCCTGAGTTTTTTGTATTTTCTGACCTCTTCGTTTGTTTTATCTCTTTTATCTCTGTATTCAATTGCCATGCTTAAATTTTCCTTTATACCTGCATTAAGCTCGTCCCTTATTTGTCTTTGAGATTTAGATTCTTCATTTAAGGCATCACGCTCTTTTGTAAGTTTGTCAAGCTTTCTTTCACATTCTCTTTTTTGAGCAAGAAGTTCATCGAAAGTAGCTTCTTCTAATTTAGAGTTGTCCTCTTCAAATAAATGTAAAATCTCTTTCAAGTCTCTTTTTTCAATGATAACATCTGCAATATCTCTTAAAACAGGTTTTGCATTGAAAGCTATTCCCAATTTGACCATTTCAAGCATGGAAATGTCATTTGCACCGTCGCCAACTGCAGCACATTCATCAGCAGATATGTTTTCTATTTTAATTATATCATTTAAAACATCTGCTTTAGATCCTCCTACAAGGGGGCCGCTAACTTCTCCAGTTAAAATACCGTCTTCTTCGTGCAGTGTGTTTGCATAGGCGTAATCAAGATCTAATTCCTCTTTCATTCTGTTAGCAATAACTTCAAAACTGCCACTGATGGTTGCAATTTTATATCCTCTCTTTTTAAGCTCAGCAACCGCTTCTTTAGCACCTTCCATTAAAGGAATATCCTGGATAACTTTTTTAACATCATCTACTCTAATCCCTTTAAGCAAAGTTACTCTTTCTTTAAGGGCAGTTTCAAAATCAAGTTCTCCTTCCATTGCTTTTTTTGTTATTTCTGCTATTTCGTTTTGGATACCTGCTATTTTGCCAATTTCGTCTATGGCTTCACCGTCTATCAAAACATTATCAAGATCAAAAGCTATAAGTTTAATCAAAAGATCACCGATATTAAATTAAATTCAGTTCATCCAATCTTTCTTTCGTTTTTTCAACACCAAGCTGGGCATCATCAAAGCTTTTTGCACCAGTACATACTACTTTTCCTGAACCAAACAATAAAAGCACCACTTTAGGATCTTCAAGCCTGTAGACAAGACCGGGGAATTGTTCTGGTTCATATTCTGTGTTTTCTAAATCCAGGGCCACGGATTCAAGATTCAGTGTTTTGCCAAGATTTGCTGAAGCAACTATGTTCTGTATTTTTATTTCAAATTCTTTTGGTATTTCTGCATCAAGAGTTCTCATTTTATCCACAGCTATGTGTATAGCTTTTATTGAATCTTCTATGGATTTTGCTCCTGTACAAACTAATTTTCCGGATCCAAAGATAAGTGCTGCTGTTTTAGGCTCCTTAAGCTTGTAAACAAGTCCAGGAAATTGTTCAAGATTGTATTCCACACCTTCAAGTGCGGGAGCTACCCTTGGAAGTTCAATTGATTTTCCAAGAGTTGCAGAAGCTACGATATTTTCAACTTTTATTGGTACGTCTGTCAAATAATATTCCTCCAGATTTTAATTTTAAGAGTGTAATTTTGATATCGAAAAATTATCTTTAATTAGACATTATTCATTATTCATTCTTTTTTTGTTTTCTAAAAAAAATCATTTAAAAATTTAATTTAAATAGATATATTTATGTTGTTAAAGTTTCCCTTTATAAATTATTATCTAAGAGATCTTTTCAGAATATTTATTAATATATAAAATTTATTTATATATGTTTTTAAAGTTCCAAAATTTACCTCGTGAAAATCATGATAAGTCCAAAATTCTATCAAAAACAGATCCAGGATCTGGAGATTGAAGGCATGGAAATTTTCCCTGAAAATAGCGAAGAAGCCATTATTCTCTTTGATGAATTACAAAACATTGAAAAAATTTTAGAACATGTTAGATATAACATTAGAATGGATATAAGGGCTATTAGAAAGGATTATATGAATAAAATCAGAAAAATCGAAAATTATTCTAAATTCAAGGATGGGTATGATAAAAGATCTTTAAAAAATAAGACTAATGAAAGAAGGCAGCTGGTTGATGAGCGGGACTTAAAAATTGCACCTTATGAATCTATTGAATACATGATCGATGATTATTTAAGGCAGATAAAGAGTGCCAAATCCTATGTTATGGACTATTCTAAAAAAGCTATAGAAAATAAACAAATTGATTGAAGCTATCTTGCAGCTTAATCTGAACAAAAAGAAGCATGGATAGATCTTTCAAAATTCTCCGAATTTTGACTGCCCGAAAATCGAAGATTTTCGACGGCTTTATAACCAGAAATAAGCCTAAGTTGTTTAGAAATTTCATGGGTTTACTGTAAGTGAGTTTAATGATATTGTGTTTCAGGAGTCTTAAATTAGATAATGGCAAGTTCTCCTGCGGAAGTGATTTTAAGCTCATCCTGTGCAATAAAGCCCATTTCTCTTAATTCTCTTATGTGGTTGTAGGTCATTCCTCTGCTTATTCCTACTTTT
>JAVSLW010000005.1 GCA_039666455.1 Methanobacterium sp.
AGCGATATGGACAGCCTCTACTAGTAAACATGTAAGTGTCTGGCTGAATATCAAATAAATCTCGTGCAGGAAACGGAAGTTTATCCAGCGGATATATTAACTCTCGTTTATCTGTAGCCACGATTCTACCCTCACTGTTCCAATATATTATTCCTCTAACTTTGCCTAAATCATCCTGGACAAACTTTCGCTTTCTTGTAAATAACTCAAATAAATCTCATATGGTTTCTTCACCTTCACCTATAACTCCCACATCCATATCAGGCGTTAATGAAGAGGGTATCATTGAAATATGCACGCCTCCGCATATTACAGGTAGTTTATATTTTTTCGCTATTCTTGCATGTGTAATTGCTTTATTGTAGTTTTGACTTATCGAACTAATTCCAATAATATCTGGTTTAAAGCTCCTTATTTCTTGTTCTACATTATTATCTATGACTTTAAACTCAATTGCTCTCTCTCCAAAATGTTTTCTTAGACTACTGACGAGATATCCAATACCCAAAGGAGGGTGTATTTCATGCTCTTGGAAGGGATCAACTACAAAAAGGAATCTAATTTTCATACTATTCCTCTAACTAATAATACACAATTTATATAAACTTTTAGTAATATAAACTTTTTGTACAATGGGGCTGTCAAGAACTGAGGGTTGGATGTCAAAAAGTTGTTTCTGGTTTTGAATTTAGCTTTCACAACGTCTCTATCAAAAAAAAAAATAAATTTTTATTTAACTCCATTTTTAATCACAAATTTACTGAAACACTCAAAAATAATGATTTTAAACAGGAATAGAATTATTTGTTGGTCAATCATGAATTTTCAAAAACTCCCAAGTTTTCACAGAGTCTTAAAATATAATATTTTTTTGTTTTTAAGTGTTAAAAAAATTTAAGTTAAATCAGATAAAATACTGGTAATTAAGTTGATTAAAAAAATAATATCTAAATCCAGAATTTAAGGTTAATTTATAAATTAAGGTCGTTAACATGATTGAAAAAGAAAAAATTGAGGTCTGTTTCATCTGCCATAAAAAATTTGACATAAATAAAGACGATGAAAGTTATTACAGGCATGGAAAGTATCCTATATGTGCATACTGTGCTGAATTTTATGGATTTTACAGGTAAATATATTAAATCCGTTAAAATTCTATGAATTTTGCATGTGTTGAATCCATGATTTTGACAGTATCGGTTCTAATAACCTCATCTTCCATCAATAGATTTACATATTCACAATTTCTTTAAATGAATCTGCAATATAGTCTATCTGTTCCTCACTGAATCCATAGACACTGCATTTAAACCATTTAGTTTGACCACGTTTTATTCCAACAATGTTTCTCTTTTTAAGCTCTTCATAAAGGAAAAATCCCCTTCTTGGGTGTTTTTGTGCTATTTCATCGAAAACTGGAGTTTCAAACCTGACGAGGTCATGTTCCTTAGGCCGTGCCCCCACCTGTGTAATGCCTTCAATTTCTTCCATTTTCCTTACAAATCTACGTGTTTTTTGAACTTCCTCTCTCCAATGTTTGACTCTCTCTACAACGTGAGGAAGTGATGCCATTAAAGTTGCAACTGGTGCACCTCTACTTGTACATCCAAGCATCTCAATCTCTTTAACTGCATGTCTTTTAGATAATTTAAGCACACTTTTAGCATATTCTTCTTTCATTCCAATTACACCGATAGGCCCTGACGCCGCCATACTTTTATGACCGCTTCCAACCACAAAATCCATATTAAGTGCTTTAGCATCTATTGGAAGCCTTCCCATTGAATATGCACAGTTTAAAATTATAGGAACTCCCGCTTCCTGTGCAACTTTACCGGTTGCCTTTGCATCGGTAAGGTTACCGTAATTACCATCAACATGGGTAAGTAAAGCTAATTTTACATCTATTCCTTTATCAACTGCATTTTCAAGGGTTTCCTGATACTTTTCAGGCGTTATTTTATATTCTGGATGTCCGCTGTTTGGAACTTCAATCATTTCCAGCTTATTTCTCTCAACAGCAAGATGGGTTGTGTAATGGGCATTTCCATCCACAATTATGGTGTCACCGGGCTCACACAAAGCATGCATTATGGCAAATTTACTTTCTCTGGCTCCATGTGTGGTTCTTACCTCATCAACGTTAATGAATTTAGCCAGATCATCTAAAAATCCTGTTATTAAAGGGTTTGATATCTGATCGAGCCTTCCTGCACAGTAATCACAGACACTGTAGCCATCTGAATACTCCATCAGCGCTTTTCTTGCTTCTACTGGTAGTACTCCTCCACGCTGGAGAGGGTTTAAGTTTAAATTATCTCTTTCTGTGCTTCTTGTTAATGCGTAATCCTGGCATTTCATATGATTCACCATAGTTATTGGATTCTAATTTACTATTTGGGACTGTCATGCGGCTGGATGCGTTCCACTCACTTTTTAGGACAAAACCTTTTGAGGTGAAAAAGTTTACAGTCCCTTTTTCTGTAAATCTTCATATGCAGACAGTGCAGCCACTGCACCTTCCCCACAGGCCACCACCCACTGATTAACTCCGCCAGTGATATCCCCTGCAGCATATATTCCTGGCAGATTTGTTCTTTGACTTTTATCTGTGGTAATATAACCGCCTCTGCCCATTTCAACCCCAATATCATATGCTAAACTATTAGATGGTACTTCTCCAACTGCTATGAATATTCCATCTATATCATATTCTTTTTTGATATCTTTTTTTAAGTGGTGCAGTACTATCTTTTCTGCGAACTTGTCGCCTTTTATTTCATCTAAAACTGTGCTCCAGATTACTGGAATCCCCTTCTCCTTTAACTTTTCCTGTAAATATTTTTCTGCCCGGAGTTCATCTCTTCTGTGAACAATACCCACATAACAACCAATGGTATCAAGATACAGGGCTCCTTGAACTGCCGTATTTCCTCCACCCACTACTAAAATCCTTTTATCCATAAACAGGGGGCCATCGCAAATTGAACAATAAAATACTCCTTTTCCAAGAAATTCTGATTCTCCAGGCACGCCTAACTTTCTATGAGTGGTTCCAGTACATAATATAACTGTTTTAGCTTTATAATCCTTTTTTTGAGATGATACCAGTATCTGGCTATTATCGATGATCTCGAGTTTTTTAACTTCTTCAAGTTCATTGATTTTGGCATACTTTAATGCCTGTTTTTTGGTGTACTCTATAAGCTTCCTGCCAGGAATTAATTCAAAGCCAGGGTAATTCTCCATATTGGGAACCATCAGTGCTGCCCCTCCAATTATACTTTTTTCCAGGATCAATGTTTTTAATCCCTGTCTTCCAGCATAAATACCTGCTGTTAATCCTGCAGGTCCTGAACCAATAATAATAACATCATACTCATCCATTGTATCACCATAATACTTTATTGTCCAACCGGTTACTTGAATATTTCTTATTTAAGTCTTCCCTTTAATATTCTGTATTTTATCCTTCAAAAGTTTATTTACAAGCTTACCATCAGCCTTTCCTTTAAGTTTTTTCATGGCCATTCCCATGAGAGGTCCCATTGCCCCCATCCCCCGATTACTGATCATTTCCTTACCTGACTCCACAATCTCTGCAATTATCTTTTCCACATCCTCTGCAGACAGCATAATTAAATTAAGGCTTTCTGCTGCTTTTTGCGGCGAATTATCTTCTTTACATATATTTTCCATGATTTGTGGGAGGGCATCTTTTGAAATTTTACCTTCCACCAAAAGATTAAAAAGATCAATCATTACACTCTTATTCAATTTCTCTGTATCATACCCCTCTCTTTTTAATTCCTTTAAGGTGTAAGCAAGTGTTGATGCAAGTGTTGTGGAATCTGCATTTACCTGTTGCTTAATTTCTTCGAAACTATCTGCCCTATCATTTCTTACAAGCTGTGCTGCAAGGTCTTCGCTTAAACTGTACTCTTTAATTAGTCTTGCCTTCTTTTCTTCTGGAAGTTCAGGTAAATTAGCTTTAATATGCTCCAGTAAATCTTTAGATATGCTTTTTGCAGGAATATCAGTTTCAACGTACATCCTGCTTGCTGTAGGGAGAGGTCGCAGGTATTCAGTGTTTCCATCAGGAGTTGCTTTCCTTGTTTCTTCAGGTACTCCTCCTAAAGCTATTTTAGCTCTTCTTTGAACAACTTGCAGAGCATTAATCCCTTTTTCCTTATCATCTGCTATTAAAATAAACGCATCATTTAAATCTGCTCCTAAAAACTGGTTTAAAGCCTTAACTTCAGCCCCTGTAATCCCATATGCAGGTAGCTCGTCTGTATGGAAAAGACCTGATACTCCCATTTTTTTAGCATATCCTGCTAACTCTGTTCCAAATCTTCTTCCAGGTTGTATTTCCATTCCAATTAATCCTTTAAATCCTTTGAGTTTAACTGCAAAGACGCTTTCAGCTTTCTCTATGATCAAAGAACCTGAATTGCTTAAAACTCCTGCAACATCGTACAGTTTATCTTCAACTGATGCACATCTTTTAATCAGCTCATCTCTTATTTTTAAAAGGTTTATTTGCCTCATAACTTCATTATCAACCATTTCAGGTATTAGATCAAGGTCCTGAACCCCTTTTATCTCTACCCTTGCTCCTTCTTTTATGGAAATATTCAGATCCTGACGTATGGTTCCCAGTCCCCTTTTAACTTTGGTGCTTCTTAATACCTGGCCGATCTGGTAGGCTACATCTTTTACCTGTTCTGGATGTTTCATGGAAGGGTCTGTGGTTATTTCTACAAGTGGAATTCCAAGCCTGTCCAGTCTGAATGTAACCATGCCTTTTTCATGCCCTATACGTCTTGCAGCGTCTTCTTCAAGGCAAAGGTTTTCAATTACAACATCACCGTACTCTGTTTCAAGTATTCCGCAACTTGCAACAAGTCCTGTTCTTTGAAAACCTCCAGTGTTGCTTCCATCAATAACCTGTTTTCTCATGACGTGGAATTCGTCCACAACATGCATGTTAAGTAAGCTTGCAAGTATAAGAGATATTTCAAGTGCTTCCATGTTTAAAGGATGAGGCGGCTCTTCATCTGCCTCAACAAGGCATGTTTCGTGAGTATAAGCTTCATAAATAAAATTCAGTTTCCTTTTTGCTTCTTCAAAGGCAGCCCTGTCTATTTTTCCAAGTTCACTTTGAGTTGGTCTTAGATTCCTTAAAACTTTAAATTCGGGATTTTTACTGGTTAAATCACATTTACATGGGCAAAAAAGCTTTCTTTTAGTATTCAGTTGCTGGTGTACTTCAAGACCCATTTTAAGTCCAAGTTTTTCATAGTCAAGCATTAAATCACCGTAAAAAATATTTTAAAGACATTTTATCCTGAATTTCCCCTGCAATATTTGTCTGCATGATTTTTCGGGCGTCATCCATGTTATCTGTCTGTCCAAGAGTCCATATGAGCTTTACAAATGCAGTTTCAGGCAGCATATCTCCTGCAGAAATCACCCCGGCAGAGATGAGCTTCCTTCCAGTGCTGTAAACATGCATGTTTACCATCCCGTACAGACACTGGGATGCCATTACCACAGGAATTTTTTCATCCCCTGCACGCTCTATTGATGATATGATACCTTCTGGACAGTGCCCCAGACCAGTTCCCTCTAAAAGAATTCCTTTATATCCCTTATCAATATGATAATCAATTAATTCTCCGGATATCCCCGGATAGCTTTTAATAAATGCAACATTCGGTTCTATGGCATCTCGGTAGTTTACTTCGCCATCATTCCTTGTTCTGTATTTTAATTCTTTATCAAGGATTTTTAAATTTCCATTTTGAACCTTTGCAATAGGAGAAATGTTTATACTCCTGAAAGTGTCTCTTCTGGAGGTGTGCATCTTCCTTACCTTGGTACCTCTGTGTAAAAGGCCAGAATCGTCATTTTCTGTGGCGTGCATACAGACCATAACCTCTGCAATGTCGGATTTAGCTGCAGTTACTGAATTCATGAGATTTAAATATGCATCAGATGAAGGTCTGTCTGAGCTTCTTTGAGCTCCGGTAAGAACTACAGGCACAGGAGTATCCAGAATAAAACTTAAAGCTGCTGAGGTGTAATGCATGGTGTCTGTTCCATGTGCAACCACCACTCCATAGGCACCCTCATTTATTTCATCTGCAACAGAATGTGCCAGGTCAACCCAGTACTCAGGCCGCATGTTTTCACTTAGTATGTTAAAAACAGCCTTGCCCCGGATGTTTGCATGTTCAAGAAGCTCTGGATTGGCCCTTAAAAGGTCGTCTGCCGTGAATGCCGGGTGGACAGCACCAGTTTTATAATCAATTATTGAAGCAACAGTCCCTCCTGTGGATATAATAGATATATCATGTTTACCTGGATCCTTTTGAATTTCAAGGTGTTCTAATTTAATTTTTGGCTTTTCACCCTTTTCAAGAAGTTCTATTTTTGCATCCTGTATGTCCAGGCCCACATTATAACCATTTTTAAGCTTTAAAACCACATGAAATTCATCAGCATCTTCAGCCCTATCCAGAACCATTCCCTCATAATAAATATCATCTTTTGTAATTTTAACACTGTCTCCAATTGATATTCCTGCAGATTCTAAAAATTCCCTGGAAATTCCAATGTAAGTCATAAAATCACCGTTATTTGAATTCTCTAAAATAATGCATCAAAGTAATTATATCTTAAACTTTCCATATTATAAAATGATCAACTTCAAGGTGATTTTATGGACGAACATGTGATAGAGGCACTTGGAAAAACGAAAATCATAGTAAGAGAAGGAAAGGTTGCAGAAATTGGAGAGCCTAAGATCGAATACTGTCCCCTTTTTGATAAATACAGAGGAATTAAAGAAATTACGCCTGAAGCAGTGAAAAAAAATATTGAATTTCGAATTAAGGACTTTGGAATGTGTACTCCTCAAAGAACGCTCCAAATGAAGGATTTTTTATCCTTTGGAGTGTCAGAAACTCTGGGAACTCTTCTTGACGAAAATATGATTGACTGTGCAGTTATCGTTACCGAAGGGTGTGGCACAGTAATTTTAACTGAATCTGAGTTTGTTCAAGGCATGGCTGGTCGAATATCAGCTATTTTAAGTACATCGCCAATTACAGAAATCATAGATACAGTAGGGGTTCAAAATGTCCTTGATCCTGAAAACGCTGAAATTAACCAGGTTAAAGGGGTTTTAAAAGCCGTGGAGATGGATTACAAAAAGATAGCAGTTACGGTTATATCTGCAGAAGATGCAAAAAAGCTTAGAGATATTGAAAACGAATATGAAGGTGTTAATATTTATATATTCGCTGCTCATGTAAGTGAAATATCTAAAGAAGATGCAGAAGAACTATTTGAATGTGCAGACATTATAACAGGATGTGCATCTAAATATGTAAGAGAAGTAGGAGAAAATAGAGGGGTATTCAAGGCAGGCGCTTCCATACCCATTTATGGAGTAACCGAGACAGGAGAAAACTTTTTAAAAAGAAGAATTGAAAAAATTGGAGGACTAAAAGATAAAAAAGAAGCTAAAATACCATATCCTTTAATTTAGATTATTCCAGGCCAGCAAGAGCACGAATAAGGGAGCTTTGAGTTATAAGGCCCACCAGATTTCCATCTTCAACCACAGGAATCCGTTGATAGCCCTTATCTGCCATAACTTTAGTTATTTCAAGTACAGGAGTTTCTTTATTGACCACATAAAGGTTTTTACTCATTAAATCTCCCACTTTAAGTCCCAAAGCTTCTCCACCAGCTAAAAGGATGTCTCTATGAGTTATAATACCTATAAGTTTCTTATCATCAACTACTGGAAGCCCCCCTACATTACATCTCATCATTTTCAATTTAGCGGCGGCAATAAGGTCGTCTGGAGAAGTTATTTGAACTTCTTTTATCATTACGTCTTTAGCACTGAGCTTCCTGATCATGAATCTTATTTTATCTAAAGTTATATATTAATATAAATAATTGATCACCAGGTGACAGACTTAATTTATTTAAATTCTTATATTAACACAGAGAAAACAATTAATGAATTTGTTATCTATAATTTTTAATTACGAGGGATAAAAAGTGACTCAATTAGAATCCGCCAGAAAAGGTCAAATAACAGGCGAAATGGAAATAGTTGCCAGAACAGAAAATATTGACATTCAAAAGCTTATCAAAAGAGTAGCAAAGGGATATGTAGTTATTCCAAAGAATATAAAGGGTAAAAGCCTTCCAAAAGGCATTGGTAAAGGATTAACCACAAAAATAAATGCAAATATAGGATCATCATCAGAAATAGAGGATATGGAAACAGAAGTTCAAAAAGCGAAAATAGCCGTAGAATACGGTGCTGACGCAGTAATGGACTTGAGTACAGGCCCTAATCTAAAAGAAGTTCGTGAAAAGATCATGCGATCCATTGATGTTCCCATTGGAACTGTACCCATATATGAAGCTGCAGTAGACTCTTCAAAAGAAAAAGGCGCTGTTATAAATATGGATGAAGATGATATGTTCAATGCCATAATAAGTCAGGCAAAAGAAGGCGTTGATTTTATGACCATCCACAGCGGAATTACAAAAGACACCGTGGAAAAAGTAAAGAAATCTGAAAGGATCATGGGCATTGTAAGCCGTGGAGGAGCATTTTTAGCCGCATGGATACTTCAAAATAGAGAAGAAAATCCACTTTACAGAAACTATGATTATTTACTGGAAATAGCAAAAGAATACGATGTAACACTCAGTTTAGGCGATGGTTTAAGGCCGGGATGCCTTGCAGATGCCTCAGACATCCCCCAGATTCAGGAACTCATTACACTTGGCCAGCTTGTTGAAAAGGCCAGAGAAGCAGGAGTTCAGGTGATGGTAGAAGGTCCAGGACACGTTCCAATTGACCAGATTCAGGCCAACATGAAAATCCAAAAAACAGTCTGTAAAGGCGCTCCATTTTATGTTTTAGGTCCAATAGTAACTGATCTTGCTCCAGGATACGACCACATAACTTCTGCAATTGGTGGGGCCATAGCTGCCTCTTCAGGTGCTGATTTCCTCTGCTATGTTACTCCAAGAGAGCACCTCTCCATTCCTGATGTTGAAGCTGTAAAAGAAGGTGTTGTTGCATCTAAAATTGCTGCACAGGCTGCTGATGTTGCAAATGGAGTAAAAAGTGCCTGGAAAAATGAGCTTGAAATGGCTAAAGCCAGAAGATGTTTTGACTGGGAAAAACAGTTTGAACTGGCATTTGATCATGAAACACCACGCAAATACAGGGAAAGTAAAGCCATTCCCCGCGATATGTGCACCATGTGCGGCGAATTCTGCGCTTTAAGGATTGTAAGGGATAATTTGAGTTAAAATCCCTTATTTAAACACTATTTAGTCTATTTAAAGTCCAATTTTATAAAAAAGAAAATTTAAGCTGCAATTTCTATTTTATCAAATTATTATTGGTATTTTCTTCTTTTAGGACTTTCTTTCAATTCATAAACTTTCTTCATGTTTATTTATATCAGTTATCACCTGTAAAATACGTTGTTTTTATTACACATATGTAAATTTATCTCTATACCAATTCAGTCAATTAAAGCAAAAAATTTACTTCGTTATAGGGAACTATAACGAAGTTCATGATCTAACTTTAATGATTAAGACCCAAAGGTAGTTTAACGAAGTATTCTCTTTTTGATATCCAGATTCTAAAAGAGAATTATATTCATTTTCTCCTTAAATCACTTTATATTATTAATACTAAGTTATATGTTAGTAAAATTACTAAATAACAATATAAATGGTTTGTTAGATATATAAAGAAATACTGGAGCATTTGATTAAAACTGGATGTTTTAATAACCCTGATGTAAACAGATTAATATTTGTAGATATAAATCATTAATAGGATATAAAAAAATGTGTTAAATAACAGGGGATTAGCATGATTTTGGAGGAAGAACTGGAAAAAATGAGGGATGAAAAAGATATTAAAGGTTTAATCAGAGCTTTAAATGATGATGATCCTAAATCCCGAGAAAATGCAGCATATATTCTGGCAGATTTGGGTGATAAAAGTGCTGTTGATGCTTTATTGGGTGTTTTAAACGATGATAGCTGGCCTGTCCGTAAGGCTGCATCACTTGCTCTTGGAAGGATTAGAGATGAAAAAGCTGTAGAACATTTAATATGTCTTTTAAGGGATGACTACTGGCATGTGAGGGAAATAGCAGCAATGTCTCTTGGTTTAATAGGTGATAAACGCGCAGTTGAACCTATTATTCAGGCATTAAAAGATGGATGTCTAAACGTTAAATGTGAAGTTGTGGATGTTTTAGGAGATTTAGGTGATAAAAAGGCTGTAGAGCCGTTAATGGAAATATTAAATGAAAAGGATTACCTTTTAAGGGCATGTACTGTAAATTCTTTAGGTAAGCTCGGAGATGATAAGGCAATAGTGTCTCTGGCAAAAACATTAAACGACGAAAACTATTTTGTAAGGGTTCATGCAGCTAATGCTCTTGGAATGATTGGGAGTGAATCAGCACTTCCTTATCTTGAATCTTCCCTGGAAAATTCAAAAGGTGAATCCCAGGAATTCGAAAATGCTCTTAAAAATGCAATTGAAAAGATAAAAGCACGTAAATAATTTTTAACATTGATTTTTCCACTTCTAAGTAGTATTGAATAGTAATAAAGCTGTGGAGAAACTGTTTAATGGTATAAGTCTAAATAAAGAATTCTTAATGATTAAATACAGTTTAAACTTTTAAATTTAATTCAGGTGAAATAATGAGTAATGTAAAAGATATGTCACTTGCACCGGAAGGCAAAAAGAAAATAGAATGGGTACAAAGGCACATGCCTGTATTGGAACATATTAAAGTAGAATTTAAAAAGGAAAAGCCATTTAAAGGAATAACCATTGGATCATGCTTGCATCTTGAACCAAAAACAATTAATTTAGGGTTAACACTTCTTGCAGGTGGTGCAGAAGTAGCAATGACTGGATGTAACCCTTTATCTACTCAAGATGATGCTACAGCAGCAGGAGCTTCAATGGGACTTAATATGTATGGCTGGAGAGAAGAGACCAACAAAGAATATTATGAAAATATTAATCGCGTGCTTGACCATGAACCAGACATTATAATCGATGATGGGGCAGATATGATATTTCATTTACACAGGGAAAGGCCCGAACTACTTGAAAATATATTGGGGGCATGTGAAGAAACTACAACTGGAATTCACAGATTAAAAGCCATGGCAAAGGATAATGCGCTCAAATTTCCGGTTATCGCTGTAAATGATGCCTATACAAAGTATTTATTTGATAATAGATATGGGACCGGCCAGTCCACACTTGATGCTATAATGGGCGCAACCAACATCTTAATTGCAGGTAAAACATTTGTGGTTGGTGGATATGGATGGGGTGGTCGTGGAATAGCCATGAGGGCCCATGGGCTTGGTGCAAATGTTATTGTAACAGAAATAGATCCAGTAAGAGCGTTAGAAGCTAAACTTGATGGATTTAGAGTTATGAAAGTCCAGGACGCAGTTAAATATGCAGATATTTTGGTGACAGTCACCGGAAATGTGGATGTTGTAGCAGGAGACAGCTTTAAATACATGAAGGATGGGTGCATTCTTGCAAATTCAGGGCACTTTAATGTGGAGATAAACAGAAATGACCTTGATAAAATGGCTGTCAAACAAAAAAAGATAAAAGGAGACATAGAAGAGTTTGTCATGGAAGATGGAAGAAAGCTGTATCTTCTTGCTGAAGGAAGACTTGTTAATCTGGCATCCGAACGTGGTCAGGGACATCCAGCTGAAATTATGGACATGAGCTTTGCTCTTCAATCTCAATCTGCAAAATATTTACTTGAAAGCAAATTAGAAAATGATGTTTACGTGGTTCCAGAAGAAATAGATAGAAATGTGGCAGAACTTAAATTAAAGGCAATGAATATAGAAATTGACAGTTTAACAAGGAGACAAATCAATTATCTTGAAAACTGGGAAGAAGGAACCTGAATCTTCTCCCAAAACACATGATCCTGGATGACTTATTTTAAAGAAATTAAAAAGGGTGATGAGCCAGTACGCCTTTTTATGGGGGGCGTACATGGTAAAGAGGGACTTACAACTATAGAAGCCCTCTCTCAGATTTCTAAGGAGGATGTAAAGAGCGGCAGCCTCACAATCTACAATTTCGATGAAAGCCAGTATGTAAGTACCATTGACAGGCATTATTATAATACAGAACTTGGAAGAAAGATTATAACCATAATCAGGGATTTGAAACCAGAAATGTATGTGGAATTACACTGTTATAACTCCAACAGCTTTGAAAAATTAACAGATTTAAATAGAAAGGAACGAACAGGAGTCCCGCCGCTTATACATCTTGAAAAAGGAGTTTTAATTGGATCAATATCGCCTTATATCAGGACTTCTCTTTTTAAAGAGTGGGATGTTTGTATAACGCTTGAAATTCCCTGTAAACCAGCAAAAGAATCTATGGATGTTTATTTAAAGGTAATTAAAGCAGTTGCAACATCAAATGATAAACATGAACTGCTGGATAAATTGCGGGCTGATTATCCTAAACAGGTTGAAACAGCTGCCAGATATGCTGTGGAGCTTTATTGGGATAATTATCCTCCTCTATAAAAACCATTGGAAACCTAACCAAACCATTGTTCAAGGCTTTTTTGAGCAGGGTTCAACTTTTTAAGCTTATCCAGTGCTCCCTCAACACGATCAACTGAAAAATCATGTTTTTTGCATAAAAAATCAATTACTCCTTCTTTATCTACCTTTTTCCATCTGATTTCATAATCTTCAATGAAATCATGGTCTAAAAAGATATCTCTAACTTCCCTGGGATCAACATCCATTTCAGTTTTAAGATGATCTAAAACACTGTAAACATCGCCATGTTTTTTAATTAAATTCCGTCCTTTTTTAGGTCCAATTCCCTTTATTCCCTCATTAAAATCAGTCCCAACAAGGATTGCAACATCAATTAGCTGTTTACGTGTTAGTCCGTTATTTTCTAAAACTTCTTTGAGGTAAATCATCTCTAAACGATATCTTTGGCCACGTGCAGCCAGGTTCTTGAGCATTCTCGGTGCACCGAAGAGTAGACAGTCATAATCCTGTGAAGCAACGCACCATGCATCTCCTTTACATACCATATATGATGCCTGGGCTTCTCCTTCAGATTTAGCCAGAATATAGGGAATTCCCATTAATTCAAGCAGGTTTTTGGATCCTTCAATGATTTCTGCAGATATTCTGGATGATCGAACTGCAAATTTACGTGCATCTTCAATTCTCCCCTCTTCAATGGCTTCCTTCCATTTTAATTCAGCTTCTTCCCTTATCTGCCGTCTTTCAGTCTGAGTGTTCTTTTTTAAAAGGTGAGGTTTTCCATCGAAAATATAGACGGGTTTAATTCCCTTATCAACAAGTGATGAAGTCCTGTAAAGAATGCCGCTTAAGTGAGAGGTGATGTTTCCCTCGTGATCCATTAAAGGTGTTCCGTCAGCCTGTCTTATACTTGATAAAAACTGATAAATCGTATTTGAAGCATCTAACGCCACAATTTTACCCTTTAAATCGTTTAGCTTTATTTCATGAGAAGATACGATGTCTTTGAACTTCAATCCCATTTTTATCACCGGCTATAGGTATATGTGGATTAACTTTATTCTCTAAACAAACTATAGGGAAATGTTTCTTTTATCCTGATTAAAACTTCTCTCTGGTAGATTATATTGTAGCATCGTGTAAGCATTATTGAATCTGTATTGAATATTTTTTTAAGTTCGTCATCAGGCTTAAAAGCACCAATATGTGTTATTTCCCTTCTTGATTCAATGTTGTATTTCTTCAAAATTCGGCCAATTGGAATATCTGCCTTTAAAAGGTCTTCTTTAAAGTTATTATCAAGTTTTTTAACTGGAGTTAATGATATGGCATGTATAAGTGGCTCTTCAAACTTACTACTCATAATAACGGCCCTGTAATTAATAATATCTCCTTTTTTGATTCCTAAATCTCTGGTAGACTCATCATCTGATTCTCGAAATTCCTGAATAAGTGTATTGACCTTAATATGCCCTTTAAGGACGTCAAGTATTGTTGTTACTGATCCATCAGTTGCAAGAAGTATCTTTTGAGCACTGGAAAGATTACCAATTTTTTTTTCTAATTCGTTTATTTTTTCCATTACATTTATGTTCATATTCCCTCCTGTGGATTTCGTATTTCACCCATTATTGCAGAATATGCGGTAACTGCTGGATTTGCAAGATATAAAAAGGATTCTGGATCTCCCATTCTACCAACGAAGTTCCTGTTTGTAGTGGCAATACATACTTCATCGGTTCCTAAAACACCCATATGTGCTCCAAGGCATGGTCCGCATCCAGGATTACATATTATGGCTCCAGCATCTACAATGGTTTCAATAATTCCTTCCCTCAGTGCATCAGAGTATATTTCAGCTGATGCAGGAACTACGATCAACCTGACATCTTCATGAACTTTATTTCCCTTTAAAACTTCTGCTGCGTCTTTTAAATCCTCAAGACGCCCATTTGTACAGGACCCAATGAATGCCTGATCTATTGATGTTCCTTCAATCCTGGAAATTCCCACAACATTATCTACGTTGTGTGGACACGCTATTTGAGGTTCCATACCTGTTACATCAAAGAAATAATCTTTAAAGTAATTTGCATCCTTATCTGACTTTACAACTTTAAAATCAGTAACTCCTCTATTTTCCAGGTAGTCAAGCGTGTTTTTGTTTGGCTCCATTATCCCATTTTTAGCGCCAAGTTCAATGGCCATGTTGCAGATGGTCATTCTCCCTGAAACATCCATTGAATCTATTGTTTCGCCGTGAAATTCTAGAGTTCTGTAATTTGCACCTGAAGCACCTATTTCTCCAGCTATATTTAAAATAATGTCTTTAGCTCTTACATATTTATCTAAATCACCGTTTACATTTATTTTTAATGTTTCAGGAACCATAAACCATGTTTTGCCGGTTGCATATACCATCGCAATGTCTGTTGCACCCATTCCTGTTGCAAATGCTCCAAAAGCGCCGTAAGTGCAGGTGTGAGAATCTGCACCTACTACAACACTTCCAGGTTTAATGTATCCTTTTTCTGGAAGCACCTGATGACATATTCCTTCGCCATGAGTGTATATGTTTTTTATTTTCTGTTCTTTTGCAAATTTCCTTGCTATTTTTTGAAATTCTGCAGAACCTATATTATTTGCAGGAATGTTGTGATCAAAAACAATGACGATTTTTTCAGGATCCCAGACCTTGTCTGCAATTTTACTGAAGATTTTTATGGTGGGTGGTGATGTTCCATCATGTGTCATCGCTAAATCTACATCAGCTTCAATGATTTCTCCAGGATGTACTTCTTTTTTGGAAGCCCGTGAGAGGATTTTTTCTGTGATATTCATCTAAATCAAACCCTTATAAATCTGCAAGTCCACGTACAGATCTTACGATCTGGTTAAAGAGCTTGTCGTTAATATATTTGCCCTTTTCCCTGCTTATTTTAATTTGTTCAACGATTTTGCATAATTCGTCCTTTGTAACTTCTATTCCACATTCATCAAGTTTTGCTTTAACTGCCCTGCATCCAGAATGCTTTCCAAGAACTATTTTTCTGTGGTGTCCGATCATTTCGGGTAAGAATGGTTCGTAGGTTAGTGGTTCCTCAATTACAGCATCTACATGAATTCCAGATTCATGTCTGAACACATTTCTACCAACAATTGGTTTATTGTCAGGAACCTTAACGTTTGTAAGTTCCTCCACAATTTTAGAAAGTTCATAGATGTGTTCAATGTTAAATCCTAAATCAATATTATAAATTATCTTTAAAGCCATTACAATCTCTTCCAGGGAGGTATTTCCAGCCCTTTCTCCAATTCCGTTTACAGTGGTTGATACTGCTGTTGCACCTGCAAGAAGCCCTGAAATTGAGTTTGATAGAGCCATTCCAAAGTCGTTATGACAGTGCATTGCTATTTCCGTTGATATGTCTTTTCTTAATTCCCTCACAAGGTAATCTGCTCCTTGAGGGCTAATTGCACCTACTGTATCAGCTATATGTACTCTGTCAGCACCGTAATCTTCTGCTTTTTTATAAATTTCCTTTAAAAAGTTTATATCTGTTCGGGTAGCATCTTCCGCCGAAAATGCCACAAAAATGCCGTGGTCCTTGGCATACTCAATGGATTTCATGCAGATATTTAAAGCTTCTTCTTTAGTTATTTTGAGCTTATGCTTCAGGTGAAGGTCAGACGTTGCCATGAAAGTTATTATACCGTCAACACCACAATCAATGGCAGTTTCAATATCTTCCTTTTTTGTTCTGGATAAAACCAGTATTTCAGCATTTAAATCTTCATTTACAATAGCTTTAACTGACCTCTTTTCTTCATTGGAAACAATGGGAAACCCTGCCTCTATTTGATGTATTCCAAGTTCATCAAGCTTTCTTGCTATTTTTAACTTTTCTGGGGTCCTTAAACATACTCCAGGAGTCTGTTCTCCGTCTCTCATGGTTGTGTCGTATATGGTTATATTTCTCGGAAACTTTAAATCAAAAGAATTGTTAAAAGGACTTACAAAATATTTCAAACTGATTCCACCCTGCTTTTTTTAAGTTTTAATTATTTTAGTTTATATTCATTTAATAGTATAAATTTAACATTCAAATTATATGGTTTTACAGGATGTGATCAATCTTTATAAACGCCCATCAGTTCCAGATAGGACTTCCGTTCAAATCCGCTTTCGATACCTAATTTTTTGTATAACCTGAAAATTTCCTCAAGGGCATCTTTAAAATCTTCTCCTTCTTCAATGTCCCTTTCTATTTCTACAAATTTTCCAACTTCAAGCACATGATCCAGTGATATTACATATTCATTGAATAGATAGGTAGTCCTTTCTTTTTGAACATCAGCTACAGCTTTAAATCCAAGATTTTCTAAAATTGAACCCATTAGTTTGGAATCTTTGACATTAACTTCTATTTCTTTACGTGTTTTACTCACTTTGTCTATTTTAGCGCCCTTATAGGTAAGAATTATTTCAGAGTCTCCATTGTTAATGGTGGTTTTTCGTATTCTCAATGCTTCATCAGTTTTTTTGAAATCTCTTAATAATGGATTGTTGAAATATGTATCAATCTGGTGCTCTGTTTTACTTTTTATTGCATTAATTTCGTTTAATTTAGATTCAACTTCATTGAAACTGTTAACATTAGCTTTAACTTCTACTTCTATCATTTAATCGCCTTTAATTAAATTATTGACTGTATTTAGCATTATAATCTATTATGGGATTTTATGTAATCATATCAATAGGGACAGTTAAATGAGGGGCATCCTCCAGAATATTCTGAACCTGCGCTTAAATATTTTTTATTATTTAAATACAGAACCTGTTTTCTTTTGCTCCCATATCGATACACAGTAATTCCTTTACATTTAAGTTTATAGGCAAGTAAAATAATTTCTTTTACATCATCAGGGCTTGCATCTGGTGGCAGGTTCACTGTTTTTGAAACAGCATTATCTGCATGCTTTTGAAAGGTAGCCTGCATCTTTATGTGCCACTTTGGTTCTATATCGTGTGCTGTTACAAATATTTCTTTTATGTCATCATCGATTTCATTAATATCTTGAATACTGCCTTTTTTAGCGATTTTAGCCATTAATTCCTTGCTATAAAATCCTTTATTTTTTGCTAGATCTTTAAAAAGCTTATTAACCTCCAGTAACTTTTCGCCTTCCATCACATCACGAACAAAGGAAACAGCAAAGAGAGGTTCAATTCCACTTGTTACGCCTGCAATCATGCTTATAGTGCCTGTGGGGGCAATAGTAGTTACTGTTGCATTTCTCATTGTAGATATACCTTCTTTATCGTATTTACTTCCTTTGAAATTTGGAAAAGAGCCTCTTCTCTTTCCAAATTTGACAGAGGCTTCTTTAGCATGAAAATTAATAAATTCCATTATTTTTTCTGCTGTATCAAGTGCATCCTGGGAATCATAAGGAATTCCAAGCATTATAAGCATTTCT
Organism: Methanobacterium sp.; assembly: GCA_039666455.1. Classification (NCBI taxonomy): domain Archaea; kingdom Methanobacteriati; phylum Methanobacteriota; class Methanobacteria; order Methanobacteriales; family Methanobacteriaceae; genus Methanobacterium; species Methanobacterium sp. The sequence continues at coordinate 18,136 of JAVSLW010000005.1, forward strand.
GCAAATCCCATAACTCCCAAACCAATTTTCCGGTTTTTAAGGGTTTCAGTTTCTATTTTTTGGAGGGGAAAACTGTTAATATCAATTACATTATCTAAAAAGTGCACCGCAGTTTTAACAGTTCTTTTTAACTTATCAAAATCAATTTTATTATTTTTAACCATTTTTACAAGATTAATAGAGCCTAAATTGCATGATTCATAATTAAAAAGGGGTTGTTCACCGCAATTATGGATATAAAATCCATTTGCATCAAATGCATTGATTCCCGGAATTTGGATGTCGTAAACTTCCTCTATGCAATCTGGAACTATTTTATCTACAGTTGCAGTAAAACATCCGGGCTTCATTTTTCTTTTACAGCTATTTATAACTCTATTAAGCCTCTCTGATTTATCCGGATCATCAAAACCAATTAGATCATGGAAATAGAACATATTTTCATCGGATATTATGATTTCATGCTGTGAAATTCTTGAGATTATTCCAAATCTTAAAAGCATACGCTGAATTGATTTAAGAATTTCAGGATCATTTTGAAATCTTATGCTGACTCCTTCAATTCCACTTTCATCCAGAGAACCATCTGCATCAAATAATCCTTTAATCAGGCCCTTACAAAACCTGGAAGATGATTTCTCCATCTTTTCGGGGACTGTTTTTCTTCCAGATAAACCGATTAAATACCCTTCTTTTTCGCTGAACTCTCCCATCCAACCATTAAAATTTCTATGATTGTTTAAAACAATCTTATCTCCATTTTTAAGATTTTTAACCATTTCCCATTCAGTTTTCATCCTGTACTTTGTTAATCCATTCACTTTCAAGACCTTATGATCCTCGGTGAGGCGTAACTTGAAACCTTCTTTTGTTTTTAATTTATAAACAGGTTTTTTTCCAGTCGAAAAAAACCCTGATGCATTCCATTTTTCACCATTCAAAATAGCAGTAAAACCTCTGTCAATTAGTTCTTTGACCTGTCGTGGACCTTTTTCAGTCATTATCCATGTATCTGAAGTAACGCAGGGATTTGTAGCCTGGATTTTACCTGCATAAGGGACTGTGTTTTTTCTGTTTATTTCATCCTGGAATATAATTCCAGGATCTCCGCATTTCCACGCAGTTCTGGCTATCAGTTCAAATACATCATGGGCACGTAGTTTTTTTACAGTGTTTCCATTTCTTGGGTTTATTAACCTGTATTTCTCATCATTTTCTACTTTTTTCATAAATTCATCACTGACTGCTACAGAAAGGTTAAAATTATTTAAAACACCTTCCTGTTCCTTTACAGTAATAAACTCAATTATATCGGGATGATTGACATCCAGTATCCCCATATTTGCGCCTCTTCTTCTTCCTCCCTGTTTTATAACATCTGTTGCAACATCAAAAATCCGCATAAATGATACTGGCCCTGAAGCCACACCTTTTGTTGATTTTACAATATCTCCTTTTGGCCTAAGATTTGAAAATGAAAATCCCACGCCTCCACCTGATTTATGGATAATTGCCATGTTTTTAAGGGCGTTGAATATTCCCTCTATCGAGTCCTCTACAGGCAGGACAAAACATGCTGAAAGCTGGTTAATAGGAGTACCAGCATTCATAAGGGTTGGAGAATTAGGGAGAAATTCAAGTCTGGACATTACACCATAAAAGTCTTCTTCTGTTTTGTCCACATCAGCGTCTTTATATAAGTTATCTGCACTGGATACAGCATTTGAAACTCTTTTAAACATATATTCAGGCGTTTCAATCACTTTACCTTCTTCATCTTTAAGTAAATATCTTTTTTGAAGAATTTTCATGGTATTTAATGAAAATTTCAATTTATCATCCATTTCAGCTGATTGGGAGAACTTAATTTTTTACTCCTCCTTACCTCTTCAGTTAAAAATAAGTTATCTAAATGCAATCTTATTATATATGATTACCATTACTAAAAAAGAGAATATAGTTTTAAATCAAATTAAATATTTTCAATCAGAATACTGCAATGGTGTTCCTTATAATATTTTAAAATTAGATTCAAATTTATCTGAAATTGATTTAAGAGATATTCTTGGGAATTTAGAGAATAAAGATCTTATTTCTAAATCTGACGATTATATACTTACAAAAGGAACAGAATCTAAAATTAATGTTGTTGATTCACAGGCAGAAGTATTAAAAGAAGATTTAAACCAAACTGGAAAAAAAGCATTTGAAATAATTAAAAATAAGTCAAAAAATGGGCTTATTTCAAGATATGTTTTAGAGGGAAATCTTCTTTATGGCGATTTGAAACTCAGCAACATTCAAATGTATCATTTGATTATTGAACTTGAAAACAAAGGCCTGATTAAAAAAATACAGATGAAAGATGGTGAATATTATTCTTTGTAACTATATTATGTCTCTATATTATTTAATAAGGATGTATAACCCGTTTTTTGATTTAAAGAGTAGCAATGATTATAAAAATATTTAAATACTTGTTTTAATAAAAGTAATATCTGGTGATTTTATGGTTGAAGAAGAAAAGCAAAAAATTCCTGTGTCTCCTGCAGCATTTATTTATCATACTGAAGATGAATACATCATGGAAATAGAGCTTCCAGGAGTAAATAAAGATGAAATTGATGTTAAAATAACAGAAAATACCTTTTGTGTTCGTGCACCAAGAAAAAACATGGAATATACTGGCTGCTGGGTTTTGGCCCACGAATTCAATGCTGATAAAAGCAGTGCATCCTTTGAAAATGGTCTTTTAACTGTTAGAGTTCCTATTGTAGAATCAAAAGAAAGTAAAAAAGTTCCAGTAGACTAAACCGTCGAACAGTTTCAAAAGCTCTGCTTTTTGATGCATTCGAAAATCAAAGATTTATTTAAAGGAATTAAAATCTAAGTCCAGGAACAGGGATTAAATTCAGAGGGAAGGATGTACATAAAACTATAACTCCAGTTATAAGTGCTCCCGATTTCATTATGGCCCCAAACAGATTAAATATTATTTTTAGCTATGGTCAGGGATTATATCTCATTTTAAGAAGCAATGTTAATATAATACCTGTAATTAAACCAACTGCAACCTCTTTCCAGTCAATTTTCTTTAAATCCATAGTTATAAATTTATGGTTTTTCTATAAATAATTTGAAGCTGATTCATAGAAAAAATCAGGGGTAAAATAATGATACTTATAGTAGGTGGAGCAGGATACATAGGCTCTCATTTAAACAAAGAAATCAGTAAAAAAGGTTATAAAACCGTTGTTTTTGATAATTTAAGTTATGGATATGAAAAATTCGTAAAATGGGGAATTTTCGAGCGGGGAGATCTTGGAGATATTGAAGATATAAGAAGAGTTTTTAAGAAGTACAGAATTGAGGCAGTGATGCATTTTGCTGCTTTCACTTATGTGGGAGAGTCTGTAGAAGACCCTCAAAAATACTACATGAACAACGTTAAAAATACGTTGAACCTCCTTCAGGTGATGCTTGAAGAAAATGTAAAATATTTTGTGTTTTCTTCAACATGTGCAACTTATGGAAATCCTGCCCGAATACCCATAACTGAAAACCATCCTCAAAATCCAATAAATCCATATGGGAAGAGTAAATTAATTGTCGAAGAGATACTGAAAGATTACAGTGATGCTTATGGCTTAAAATATGCTTCTTTGAGGTATTTCAATGCTGCAGGGGCAGATCCAGACTGTGAAATTGGTGAAATGCATGACCCTGAAACTCATCTTATTCCTCTGGTTTTAGATGCGGCTTCCTCCAAAAGAGAGGATATAAAAATTTTTGGGACAGATTACGATACTTCTGATGGTACATGTATCAGGGATTACATCCATGTAACTGATCTGGCTGATGCCCATATTTTAGCCCTTGAATACCTTCAAAAAGGAGGTAAAAGTGACATTTTTAACCTGGGTAATGGTAATGGCTTTTCTGTAAAAGAAGTTATTGAAACAGCTCGGGAAATAACTGGTAAACCGATTAAAGAGGTTGAAGTGGAGAGAAGACCTGGAGATCCCCCAGTTTTAATTGGAAGTTCAAAAAAGGCCATGGAAATACTGAAATGGAAACCAAAGTACCATGATCTTTCCAGGATAATTGAAACTGCATGGAAATGGCATAAGAAGGTGAACAATAGCTAAATTTTTCTAAGAGCCGCCCCTGTAAAACAATATGTAATATAAAACCATTAGTATAATTGCAAAAATTACACCAATAATAATTAAACGTTTATCATTCCCAAAAATGATTGGAATGGGCCCTATCATTATTACTCCACCAATATGTACTTCCTCTGTTTTTGAAGTTGATTGCAGCACCGATCCTATAAATATAATGATTATTCCAATGAATACAGCAATAATTCCTGCTATTATCAGCATACTGGTATTGATGGTATCACCTGAATTTTTGACTTTGAGCCTACCTTTTTTTTAAAATTTGATGCGGCTTTAGAACACTTATTCCAGTATCATCACCAACTACTTCAATTTGAACAACCCAATCAGGATTTTCAGTCTCTAAAGATTGAGGATCCAGAGATTCGTCTAATTTATCAAGGAGTTCATTGGTAACTGCATCAATTAATTCTTCTTTTGATTTTATATGCCTCCTTCCTCTTAAGTCAGCTCTAACTACAAATGAATCGCCAGGCTTCATTTTTTTCCGGGAAATGACCCATGCTTTCTCTAAAATAGTGTCAATGTTTGTTTTTACCACCACATCGATAGGGACAACTTTAGATATAACTGTTGTTGGAGTTTCGCTTAATATTGCCACTGCTTCTTCTGGATCCATTGTTAATTCCACAAGGACCACGTTAGGATACTGAGATTCTTTTATATAGAGAACGGGCTCATAACTTGAAAGAGCAAGCTCTATTTCCTCTATTCCAATTAATTCTTCACCAGTATAAGAATCTTTATGACCTTGAAGGGTTACAAGGAGATTAAAGCTATCTATTGGTTTAATATACACACCCCCAAATTAATATACCAATAAAAATTATATCAATATATATGTAACCCGGAGATATTAAAACTTTGTTATGTTTTACAATATGGGGGCTTTCAGCTTCTGTGCTGGACGCATTCTACAATTTATCTAATTTCTGAAAGAGTACTATGATTTCTATAAGTCATTAGATGAATTTTCAGATTAATACTTAAATCAAAGGGTTAAATACTGTGAAAACATGTATTATAATAAATAATGAAACCAGAATTAGACAAAAACGATGAAAACCGTGACCAAATCCTATAAATATAGAATATATCCGAATAAAGAGCAACAGGATATATTAGAATTTAACATGGGCAGCGCACGCTTTGTTTTCAACCATGTTAAAGTCATGTATGAAGTATATAGAAAACAGGCAGTGGAATATGGTTTAAAACCAGTATATGCAAACAGGAAACTGTTTAATAACATATTAAATGATTTAAAGAAGCATCATCCATTTTTAAAAGAAGCTAACAGCACAGCCCTTCAAAAAGCATATGATAACCTCAATGCCTATAAAATGATGGGTAAAGGAAATGGATGGGTAAAATTCAAATCCCGTAAAAATCCTGTGCAATCATTCAGAACCTTAAACGCTAAAATAGTGGAGGGGAAATTGAAATTACCCAAAATTAAGAGCCTAATCCCTATGAAGTACAGTCGCAAAGTTCGTGGAGACATATTAACTGCAACCATCAGTAGAAACAACTCTAACCAATATTTTGTAAGTTTCAATGTTAAAAACAGTCCTGTTAAACAATTAAAGAAAACTAATCAAGTAGTGGGCATTGATCTTGGATTAAAAAATCTGGCAACATTTAGTAACGGCTTTAAAACAGGTAAAATCCATTTAAAAGAGGTTGACAACAAAATAAGGAGATATAATCAAATCATAAGTAAAAGAGTTAAGAATGGGTGTAATTGGCTGAAAGCGAAAACCAAGCTTAACCAATTATACTGGAAGAAAAAGAATATTATAAATGATTTTCTACATAAAACAACAACACGAATAGTACAAGAATTTGATAAAATCTATGTTGGAAATGTGAACAGCCAGTTAGGATTGAAAAATAAGTATTTAGCAAGAACTACAGCAGATCAACACTGGTTTGAGTTCAAGCGACAATTAGAATATAAGTCTGATTGGTATGATAAACATTTCAGAGTTGTTAATGAAAAATACACTTCTAAAACTTGCAGTAATTGTGGATATGTTACAGAAGTTTTGGATTTGAATATTCGCAGATGGATATGTCCTGATTGTGGTTGTGACCATGATAGAGATGTTAATGCTGCACGCAATATGAAAACCTTGAATGACAAACAACGTCATTCAAGGTTTTTTCTAACCGTAGGAACTACGGGGATTGCCTTTGGTAAAACCAGTAAAATAACTGGTGGATTAGGAATCCATTGACCTCTTCAGGTCATGGTAGTTCAAATCTATACACTATTGTATCCCCCCACACCACACTCATAAACAATACTTCCTTTGTTTAAAATTTTCCATACATTTCTTGCATCTGCCCTGTTTACAATTGCAGATACTGCATCATTAACCGGATTCATATTTCTTAAAGGCCGGATAAATAATAGATCTGCATCTTTACCAACCTGTATAACTCCTGAATTAAGATTCAATATCTTTGCAGGGTTTAATGTAACCATTTTAAGAATTTCATTTGGAGAAATTGTATCAACACGTTTATGTGTAACATTCATAATTTTTAGGGTAAATTCCATCTCCCTAAATAGATCTGGTGAGTTAAGCATAACATTATCAGTTCCAAGTGCAACAGGCACGCCTCTTTCAAGAAATTCTTTCACTGGTGGAACTCCCACTCCAAGAATAGAGTTGCATCTGGGGCAGCATACAACAGGTATTTTATTTTTAACTATATGTTCAATATCTCCCTCAAACAGGTTGGTGGCATGCACAATAAATTCAGGTTTTAATTGAATTGCTCTTTCTATTTCAGTTTTTCCTGTAATTTTAAGCGATCGGTTTTGTGATATAACATGCTCCCCTGCATGGATCACCTGTGGAAGGTTTAATTTTTCTATTTCTTTTAATACAGATTCTGAAAACTCCCCCACTCCACTTAATCCCACACCGTCACATTTTCTGGCATTTTCATACACGGAATCTATGATCTGCTGATTAAATTCATTTTTTTCTATTTCCAAGTCAGTTTGAGCAATCGGTGGTTCATAATAGATTTTAGCTTTTTTGTAGATATCTGCCTGTTTTGATATATCTGGATTATTTGAAAATTCAAAAAAACTGAGGATTCCATTTGATAACATCTCATTTACAACTTCTGTTGCAGATTTTAGAAGTTCTGTAAAAGGAGTTTCTCTTAAAATTTGCTGTTTAAGTCCATCAGGAGGCCTGACCAGCTCATCCAGGGACATTGATCCAATTTTCTCTTTTGCAGGTGAATCAAGAATGTGTACATGTGCATTTATCAGTGCAGGCATTATGATTGAGTTTTTAGCATCTAAATCTCCTTTAATACTTCCCTTTCCAATTTCAGTTATTATTCCCTCTTCGATTTTAATGTATCCTTTGATTAAATCGAAGTTAGGCCCATAAAGAATTTGTGCATTGTAGATTATCATGGTTTATAAGGATGTTAGGTTTAAAGACAGTTGTTAGAGATATGTTGTCTCTACAGGTTATAAAGATTATGGAGGACCTTAATCGCTGGAAAAATCTACTGTGCCAGAATCCTTCATGTTCTGTATAGTTTAAATGTAACTCATGAAGTTCGTTAGAATGTACTAATTAACACAAAGAAATGCTAAAGCATCAATACCGCAATTTTTAAGTAGTTTTACAGAGATATCAAACTTATGGACAGGAGAGGAATTATCAGCACTGACCTTATCTTTGCATCCATTATAATTCTTGTAATTATAAGCAGTATCATATCAGTTGCATCAGAGAGAATTGATGCTGCCTCAACTACTGATGAGCTTGGAAATGCTCGTATGATTGTAGAATATGTTGCAGGAGCCATTAATAAAGTTTATAACGGAGGGAATGGCCATGCAGTAACTTTAAGTTTACCTGCAAATATTTCAGGTGAAAGTTATGATATCAGGGTCAATTCTTCAGGTGTTTTTATTCTAATTGATGGAGATACTGGTAAATCATTTATAAGTCCTAAAAAAATCTCATCCAGCGATAGATTAATAGAAAACACAGTTTCAATGAAGGGGAATCAGAATTACACTATTAGAAATGTTAAGGGTTCTGATGGAAACAGCTGGATAGTTATCTCTACAATTTAAGTTAGTCAGTGCTTTATTAAGGATAATTATATTAATATTAATAACCAGTAATGATTCATGGATGCCCGGGGCCAGGTAAGCATAGAACTGGTTTTTTTAACAGGTTTTATCATGGTACTGGTGATGGGAATCACCTCCTACCTGAGTGAGGATGTTGAATTAAATCAGGCCATGGCTGCAGCACGAAGTGGGGCAATAGAAGGTGCAAATGTTAATAGTTTTGCTATTTATCCTGAAGATGCTTTTGATAAATACAATAAAGAACGTCCATGGTTTCTTAATCCTGGTAATGTTAAAATTATAAAAGTAGAATATGAAAATCGTGGATTTAATGCAACCTACAACAAAACCTGGATTCAGCTTCGTATTACTGCTTCCGGCCCCACCCTAAAGAACCACGACAAAAATCCATTAGGCGATCGTATTAATTATTATGCTCGAAAGAGAATAAGCGAATCATTTGGAACATCAGACCAGACCAATATTGTTTATAACCCTTCATTTTCAAACAGGTATGTTTTCACAACTCGGGATGTAAAATGGATATAAAATCAACGCTTAATAAGGTCGTAAATAGTCCTTAATGGAATATTCAGCTTTTGGGATATTTCTTTTGCTGAAAACCCCTCTTCATGTAATTTTTTAACCTCATTTTCTGTTTCTTTAGAATATTTAGGCTTTCTCCCACGCTTTAATTCCATATCTTTTAGATAGTAAACAGTTTTCAGTGGTATATCCAGCTTTTGGGATATTTCTTTGGGGATAAACCCTTCCATTAACATGTCATGGATTTTTCGAGCTTCTTTAGCACCGTATTTCTTTGGCCTGCCTCTTTTTGTCACCGGCTCAACTTCAATTCCCAGTTCGGAGAGTGCATCCAGATACTTCTTTGAAGTTCTGATATAAAGGCTCTGGGGGGATTTTATTTTCTTAAGATCAGGATACTTATCCAGAAGTTCCATGATTACCTGTGAAGATAATGGTTTATTAACATATATCTCACGGCTCAAAATATCACCATATAGGTAAATTTGATATTACAATAAGATAAATTTTACTGTGAATGTGTTAAAAAAGTTAATTAAGAGGTCAAATTATTTTTTGATAAGATTCAGGAACTGTTTTGCTTTTTTACTTGGTTTTCTGAAAGTTTCAATTTTATCCCTCTCTTTTAAAACTTTTGAACTATTTACATGGAATAAATAAGCTGCTTTTTCAATAGATAAATTAGCAGAAGTATTTAAAATCGCTGCACCTAAAGCAGGCGGGTTCGATTTAACATGAAGGCCTTTAACCTTATTTTCAATTTCAAACTTTCTGGCAACCACTTCTTTAATATCCAGAATATATTCAATTCTTTCATCAGTATATTTCTTTAAAATAGCAACAACTTCCTTATCAAAATCCTGGAATGCCTTTAATTGATTTGTATCAAGGTTTGGACGTAGATTAGGAAACGGTCCAGAATATTTGTTCCTCCGGTCATATGAAGTTGTTAAATAGTACTTTGCGATGTCCCATAAAATCAATACCCTCGGCATTTCAATAAAAAGCTTCCTCTTTATTTTTCCTCTTGTATCTATGTCATCTTGAAGCTCTTTATCCATAACATTATTATAAAGGTTATTCTCTCTTAATAACTCTATCAATTTATCTTCTTTCAATAAATTCCTTTCTTCAACATCATCTACTATTGAAGCAGCAAATGCAGCGGCTTTTTTAAGTGAGTCATCGTAAATTTTAACCTTTTCTTTATTTTTTAAAACCACATCCAGAACATTTTCCATGATTCTATCTGCAATTTCAGCAGCACACTTCACATACGCTATTGAAAGAGCTGTTTGAACATGCCGATCATTTATAATAGCTGGTTTTTTCCGGTGGAACTGTAAAAATTCTATACGTGCATTAGGGCCATATTCCTTTCTAATTTCCCGCTCATAATTCTTATCATCTTCAGCATCCATGTGCACTCTTTTTCTAATCCATCTGCCGTCTTCAAAAACTTTCACCACAAGGGAAAGTGTTTTTACTATGCCTCTTTTTTCGTGTTTAAGGATTCTAACAATGTTCCTGAATGCTTCTCTCCCTAAAGAGGGCAGATCAGACATTCTAAGCATGTATTCTCCAGATAATGGCAAGTATTTTATAATGTCTAATCTGTATACTCCATTTTTATTCTGCTCTAATACCAGGTCAGTAGCTCCGCATGTGCATTTTTTAGATTCGACCAGTTCAATCTGGTGTCTTTTAAACTGTTTTTTACATATTTTACATTTTATAGTTGCAAATTCCTCCAGATGTCCTATTGCAATTCTATGCGATGCTATGGATGATTTAACTCTATCTAAAATGTTTTTTTTAGCTGCAGCTTTCATTCTGAAGTACTGTGTTTGACGGGAAATATCATGAACTTCATCTGCCCTTAATTCAGTTGTAATAAAATGAGAAGGGCGAATTAGAGAACGATATGGGGCTTTATATCCTTTTATCTCCATGGTATCTCTAAAATCATATAGTTCCTCCATGTTATCTTTAAGATAATGATATATAACAATAAAGCTTTCAAAGTCCTTTATTTTATCTACCTGGACTCTTTGACGCTTTATTTTCTCGAGAAACTTCTCAGCCCGTGCAATTAAAACTGATTCGCTCATTTTATTTCCAATTTCCATGGTGTTATTAATGTATTTATTTAATTTTTTCCCCAATTTCAGCGTCTGAAGCTTTTAAAACACTTAAATTACGAGATGTTGCCAGGATCATACCTTCTGATTTTATTCCAAAGAGTTTAGCAGGCTTTAGATTGACAAGCACCACTACTTTTTGTCCTGTTATCTCTTCTGGAGAGTATTTTTTAGCAAGACCTGCAACGATCTGTAATTTCTTTTCTTTAACATCTACTTTTAATTTTAATAAGTTTTCTGAGCCTTCTACGCGTTCAGCTCCAGCTATTTCACCTATTCTTAAATCGATTTTAGCAAAATCTTCAATGCTTATAATGTTTTTCATGTTTTCATTGTCCTTTAAATTTTTGTAAAGTTCTTCTTTTTCCTTATTTATTATCTCATCTTCAATTTTTTTAAATAATGGTTCAGGTTTACCAATTTTATGACCTGCAGGAACAAATTCAGATGCTTTAATCCATCTACAAGTTTCAAAATTTTCTAAATTCATCATTTCAACGATTTGGACTGCTTTTACTGGCATATAGGGAGTTAAAATTACAGCAAAGGTTTTTGCAAGCTGATTACATAGATATAAACAGTTTGCAGCTTTCTTTGAATTCTCTTTTACAGCCTTCCATGGCTCCTGGTCATTAAAATATTTATTAGCGAATTTTGCAAGTCTGATTATTTCAACAAGTCCTTCTCTAAACTTAAAATTTTCAATAAGCTTGGAAACAACCTCCGGAATTGCTTTTATTCTTTTTTTAAATTCTTCATCGTATTCATCAAGTTCACCAGGTTCTGGAATTTTTCCCTCAAAGAATCTGTCTGTAAATGAGAAAGTTCTGTGTAAAAAATTCCCCAAAACATCAGCAAGTTCGTCATTAACCCTTCGCCTGAAATCATCCCATGAAAAGTCAGTGTCACGATTTAAAGGGGCATTTATAACGAGGTAATATCTTAGAATGTCTGATTCAAACTTTTCAAGAAATTCAGATGCCCAAATTACCCAGTTTTTACTTGTTGACATTTTTCTGCCTTCAAGTGAGAGATATTCCCCGGCAATCACGTTTGCTGGAAGTTTACATCCATATGCCATGAGTAATGCAGGCCAGAATATTGCATGATGATATATAATGTCTTTACCAATAAAATGAACAGCTTTATCATTCCAGTAATCTTCCCAAGCTTTATTTTCATTTCTACTCCACTGTGCTGCTGCTGATATGTATCCAAGGAACGCTTCTCCCCACACATATATTATTTTACCCTCAGCTTCCTCCAGTGGAACAGGTATTCCCCATTCCATATCTCTTGTAAGGATCCAGTCTTTTAAACCTTCTTTAATCCACCCGAGAGCGTAATTTTTTACATTTGAGGGTAATTCCCTATTTTTAGTTATCCATTCATTTAAAGATTCTTCAAAATGGCTTAATTTAAAGAAATAGTGTGTAGATTCTTTAATTTCAGGAGTGGAGCTGCAAATAAGACATGCTGGTTCTTCAAGCTGGATAGGATCCAAATGTCTTCCACATGATTCACAGTGGTCTCCTCTTGCCCCTTCTCCTTTACAATGAGGACATATCCCTTCTATGTATCTATCCGGTAAAAATCTTTTACATTCCTCACAATAAGGCTGTTTTATTGCTTTTTCATATATATATCCATTTTCATAGAGTTTTAAAAAGAAATTTTGTCCTATTTCATAATGGATAGGGTCAGTGGTCCTTGAAAAGTAATCAAAAGATATGTTACACGCATTTAAATCGTTTTTAATCATTTTATGAAATTTATCTGCAATTTCTTTAGGAGACTTTCCTATTTCTTCTGCCCTGACTGCAATTGGAGTTCCATGTTCATCTGTGGCACAAACAAAAAGCACTTCAACGTTATTCATCCGGTTATAACGTGCATAAATATCTGCAGGTATGTAAGTTGATCTTAAGTGTCCTAAATGACAGGGTCCGTTTGCATAAGGGAGTGCGCTGGTAATAAATACTTTACTCAAATTTAATTCCTCCTTACTAAAATATGAGTAACATTAACTTTAAAATTCAGTGATTTAAATTATAATAAGCTTAAATTCACTTTAGAAGCTATTGTATAATTATTAAGTCCTGTTTAAACAGTCTTGAAAGCACGAATAAATTACTGAACAAATATAAAGTTTCTGGATCTAATTACAAGATCGTAAAGTGAATGATATTTTTGTGCAGTGTAATATATTTAGTATTGCAACAAAAAACACTGGCATGATAATTTATTGAATGGTGGTATATTAAATCTTTCGAAAAGCCAGAGGTTTTTCGGGGCCAGCAAGCTTTCAGAGGATATAATCAAAAACATGTTATATTCATCTCCAAACACAATTTACGGCAAAAAACCATCATTATCATCTTATTAATGCTTGTAGTTTAAATACAACACTTACCAGGTATGCACAAACTGTTATGGTGCTCCTTAGAAAGAACCATCAGACACAGGCTTCGTAATCCTGAATTAGATGAGAGATATTAATCGTGCTTGAAATAAAACTACTTTATGAAGGTACTGATAATAAATTTTATCACATATTTTGAATTTAAATAGTTATTAAACCCAATAAACAATCAGGAGTTGATCGAAACATTTAATAGTATTATTAACTAATTCTCTTTAAAAGAGAATAGAATATTAGATAAGAACAGAATAAATAAAATAAATTATAATATTAATTTTAAATAATTTAAAATACATATTAACGTTTTTAAAGTGCTAGAAGGTGTTCATTTGGAGAAGATAAAAATAGCAGTAGTTGGTATCGGTAACTGTGCAAGCTCATTAATTCAGGGAATTCATTATTACAGGGATAAAAATAGCGATGATGCCATTGGACTCATGCACTGGGATATTGGAGGATTTACGCCGGGCGATATAGAAGTGGTTGCTGCCTTCGATATAGACAGGAGAAAGGTTGGAAAAGACGTAAGTGAAGCTATTTTTGCAAAACCAAACTGTACAACCGTATTTTATCCCGAAATCCCAAAAACAGGAGTTAATGTAGCTATGGGGAAAATACTTGACGGTGTTGCCCCCCATATGGACAAATATGATAATGATTATACTTTTTTAATTGCTGAAGAGGAAGAATTTGATATTACAGGAATTTTAAAGGAAAGTGGGGCAGAAATACTTGTAAACTATCTCCCAGTAGGCTCTGAAGAAGCAGCGAGGTTCTACGCACAATGTGCACTTGATGCTGGTATTGCATTTATAAACAGCATGCCTGTTTTCATTGTAAGTGACAGTGAATGGGCAAGTAAATTTGAAGAAAAAGGAATTCCTATTGTGGGTGATGATATAAAAGCCCAAATTGGTGCTACAGTTATTCACAGAACATTAGCTACCTTATTTCGAGAAAGAGGAGTTAAATTAGAGCGTACTTACCAGTTAAATACTGGTGGAAACACAGATTTCCTCAACATGTTAAACAGAGACCGACTTGATTCAAAGAAAGAATCAAAGACAGAAGCAGTTCAATCAGTGCTTGCTGAAAGACTGGATGGCCCAAATATCCATATCGGCCCAAGTGATTACGTTCCATGGCAAAAAGATAATAAGCTGTGTTTTCTTAGAATGGAAGGTAAAACCTTCGGCGATGTTCCCATGAACATCGAATTAAGGCTCAGTGTTGAAGATTCACCGAATTCAGCCGGATGTGTGATTGATGCAATCCGATGCTGTAAATTAGCCCTCCAAAGAGGTATTGGTGGCCAGTTAACTTCAATTTCAGCTTACACCATGAAACATCCACCAGAACAGTTTATAGATGAAAAAGCATATGAAATGGTGAACGAGTTTATTGAAGGGAAAAGGGAAAGATAGTTCCCTAAAGTTTTTCAAGCCTGACAAATGTCTCGTTATAAGGAGTACCATTTCCAAGCTCGCTTATCATGTCTTCAGTTAAAACATTGACGCATTTATTGTATTTTAACCATCCACCAGTTTTTGTAAGAACATAATCTTTTCTAAGCTCTTTATTTTCAATTAATTTTACAATTAGGCTTCCAACAGATGATTCAAGAAGTGCCTCCTCTCCATCATCGATTTTTTTTTCTTTTAAAATATCTGGATGTACCTGAACTTCCAAAACACCATGCTTCTGTTCATTTCGAGGAATATCAGATAATATCCATCTTTTAGGCATTATTGAGAGTAAACGAAGAGGGAATTTATCATTATTGCATTCATTGTATTCAAATTCTTGAATGAATTCAAACTTACCTGAGGGAGTTTTAAATTTTCTGTCCATATATGGAGTTTTTGGAGCTGAAGGTACTCTGACTGGCATATTTTGGAGTTTTTCAAGTGATATTCCCTGTTTTATTAAAGGTAAAGCCAGTTTCAAAAGCCATTCTTTTGGAGTTCCGGCCATCTCCTCTTCAAATCCAAGTCTTATGGCCAGTTGTTGAAATATCCATAGTTCAGACTTAGCTTCACCAAGAGGTTCGACTGCAGGATTTATTGGAGTTACATAGTTACTTCCATAGCTTCCAAGGAGATCTTCATCTTCAAGAAAGGTGGTTGCAGGTAAAAATAGATCTGCAAGCTCTGTTGTATCATTCAAAATATGATCAACAGCTATCATGTAATCTGCACTTTTAAATGCTTTTTTTACCATTCTAGAATTTAGATTCATGGCAACCGGGTTTCCAGCACTTATAAAGATTAGTTTAATCTGTGGATTCTGTGCCTTTAAGATGGCATCACCAATTGTGGGCATAGGGAGTTTCCTTGTATATTCAGCAAGTTCTGCGCCTTCCAGTGAATTATCAAAAAATCCAAATTCTTCAAAACCCTGACTAACACCGCCGCCAGAAATACCAATGTTTCCAGAAATTGCAGCCAGTGCATCAATCATCCGAAATGTTTGATGGCCTTTCAAGTATCTATGCACCCCCCAGCCTAAAATTATACTACCTGGACCTTCAGCATAAATTCTGGCCAACTCTTCAAGTTCCTTAACTGAAATATCACATTTAGATGCAAGATAAGGAAGACTGAATTCATCAAGAATTTTTTTATACTCTTTGAAGTTTACAGCATGATTATTTATGAAATCATGGTCTACAAGTTCTTCTATAAGTAAAATTTTAGATAATGCCATTGCAAGGAATGCATCAGAATCTGGAGATGGCTGAAAATGCATATCTGCCCTTTTTGCAGTTTCTGTTTTAACTGGATCTATTGCAATTATTTTGGCTCCATTTTTTCGGGCTTTTTTAAGAATTTTCCATAAGTGGATATCTGTAACTGCTGGATTTCTGCCCCAGATGAGGATAATTTTGCTGTTTAAATGATCAAAAGGATCATGAGATATTCTTTCCCCAAAATCAAGTTCCTGACCTGCCTGGCCAATTCCTCCACAAACTGTGCCATATAGGGTTGAAACTCCTCCAAATGCATTGAAAAATCTTCGGTTAAGGATTCTAAGTGCTGTACGAGCTCCAAAACCCTGATAATAAAGAATAGATGTGCTTCCATATTTTTCTTTAGTTTCTTTAAGCTTATCTGCTGCAATATCCAGAGCTTCGTCCCATTCAATCTTTTTCCATTCTCCATTTTCTTTTAAAAGAGGATGAAGGATCCTTTTTGGACTGTAAAGTTTATTTTTCAGGTAATTTTTAGTACTAGCACATAAAAATCCTGCTGTAAATTTGTGTTCCCTGTTTCCAGTTAATTTAACCACTTTTCCATTTTCCACGTGGGCAACAACACTACATGCGCCTGGACAATCACGAGTACAGGCTGTAATTACTGTTTTCAAAAAAATTACCTCCAATTAATATAATATGCGCCTAAATCTATAAAAAAATAATTATTTTATTTTAAAAAAATGAAAAAAAATGTGGGTTTATTCTTCAAGTGTTATAGCGTCATTAGGACAGACATCTGTGCAAATCTCACATAAGCTGCATTCATCCTCGCATTTTATTACTATCTTTTTGCCTTCAAGTACAAGAACTTCCATTGAGCAAACATCTACGCATTCTCCACACTCTAAACCATCACATTTTTCATAATCTAATTTTACTTTGCCCATTTGTCTATCTCCTTGTTTTTTAGTAAATTTGAATGAAAAACTTCATATTATTTTGTTATTTTGAAAGATAATCTTTAATTGCTCCCCTAATTTCTCCTTGATGTTCCATTGCCTCTATTCCTTCATTTTGAAGTGCTTCTTTAGGTTCAGGTCCAATTTTACTGCATAAAACTACCTGGCAATCGTTTACAAGTTCCAGAGATTGTCTCCACCTGTCGGAATGATCATTAATGGGTTTTCTGGGTTTTTCTCTAAGTTCAACGAAGTTAACCTGATTCCCATCAACCTCAAATATAAGGCAATGAGAAGCATCCCCAAAGTGTAAATTTACAGTTTTACCATTATTTGAGGCAACCGCTATTTTCATAATTAATCTCCTTCTTTTAGCCTTATTATTAAGTTTCTATTTCATGTCCAGACTCATCATAGTAGTTTTCTAGAATTATGTTAGCCAGAGTGTCAACCAAACCAATCCCTGCTTTATAACCAACCATCGGCATTCTCTGGGCACCTAAACGGTCATATATAGGGAAGCCCATTCGCAAATGTGGTATATTTTCCTCTTTAGCTATTCGTGCACCATAGGAATTTCCAATAAGCAGATCCACAGGATTCTCTTTTATCTGCTGGTGAAGGTCATAAAGGTCGCATCCTTCAAGAACTACGGGATGTGAACAACTTTCTTCTGCTACAATTTTCATATCGTCAAGGAAACGTTTGCTTTTTGGCCCTGTACAGACTATGGCAGGGATCATTCCTAATTCAGCTGTAAAACGGGCTAATGCTGCTACCACATCAGGATCACCATAAATAGCGACCTTTCGTCCGTAGTTATATGGATGAGCATCCACCATAGCATCTATAAGCCTTCCTCTTTCTTTTTCAAGTTTAACTGGAACTTCACATCCATTAAGCTTGCAAATTGAGGATATAAAACTATCAGTACTTTGTAATCCCACAGGCAGAAATCCTGAAATAGATTTAACATCAAATCTTTTCTCAAGGAATTTTGCCCCGGAATCAGCGTGTCTACAAAGAGATACGGTAGCTTTTGAATTGGCTGCATCTTTTATTTCATCTACAGCAGTCCCTTCTGATGGAAGGAATGAAACTGAATCAGTATGTGGTGCATCCAGAGATTTTGAACTATCGGTAAGTATTATACTTTCAATGTCCAGAAGTTCCAGAATTTCTTTAACTTCTCTGATATCTGCAGGTGATATATTTCCAGTTATGAAGTTAATTTTACCATTAGGTTCGTCAAGACATGCTAAATTTTCTATAAGCGATTTAATCGCCTTATCATAACCATCCACATGGGATCCAGCATAACTTGGAGTGGATATTGGAACAATTGCAGGTAGTTCCTCATCAGGATGTTTCTGCCTAAATTTACCGATTATAAGGCTCATATCATCCCCTACAGTCTCGGTAAGACAACTTGAGGTGACACCTATGATTTCAGGTTTGTACTCTTTCCATATTGTCTCCAGAGCCTTTAAAAGGTTTGCTTCTCCGCCGTAAACCACAGTTCCTTCACTCATGGAAGTGGAAGAAACATTTACAGGCTCTCTGAAATGCCTGCATAATTGAAACCTCATGTAAGTGCTGCAGCCCTGGGAGCCGTGAATTAGAGGCATTGCACCACGAACTCCAAGCAGAACCTGTACTGCCCCCATAGGCTGGCACATTTTGGAGGGATTGATAACTGCAAAGTGTTTGTTAGGGATTGGCCTGTGAATTTCACCACAAATTCTTGAATTTTTGATTATGCCATCACCTGTATTTTCATTCATTTCAAATCCCCTGATATTTTTTTGGAGTGAATTTCCACACAGGACTTGATACTGCCCTGTCAAGTTCTTTAGCAAAATTTATGAATCCTTTAAAACCTGCAAAGGATGTTATTCTGTCATGGTTAAAGTCACAAAATGGTATTCCCAATTTATGAGTCATATACTTCTCTTTTGCACCAGAAATGACCAGATCTGGCTGATATTTTTGAAGGAGTCTGGATAATTCCATGGAATTAGCATCATCTACAACAAGAGTTCCTTCGCTTACAGTTTCCATAATGCGTTCGTAATCTTCAGGAAGGCCATTTTGAGTACCGGTCATGATAACCTTCATTCCAAGCTCTTCAAAAGCCCTAATAAGGGACCATGCCTTATTACCTCCAACATAAACTGCAACTCGTTTACCAGTTAACTTCTTTTTATAGTGGCTTATTTTGGATCTTACTGTTTCTATTTCAGTTCTGATTAGTTCATCTGTTTTTTCAATCATTTCTGGATTCCCAAAGAACTCAGAAATAATTTTAAGCGATTTAGCAGTGTCATCTATACCAAAGAAGTTCACTTTGAGATAGGGTATGCCGTATTTTTCTTCCATCTGCCGGGCCAGATAGTTGGATGATTTCTGGCACTGCACTATGTTCAAATCAGCGTGATGTGCCTTAGCTATATCTTCAACACATGAATCACCAGTTAGAACCGATAGAACTTTTACTCCCATCTTTTCTATGAGAGGTTTAATTGCCCAGAGGTCTCCAGCCACGTTGAATTCCCCCACTATGTTCAGGGTTGGCTGTGTACTGATTTCACTCTTAAGTTTACTATCCATCTCTCCAGTACCTATCAGATAATCCAGCATGGCATCACAGGCCAGCTGGTGCCCTAACGATTTGTTGAAGCTCCTGAATCCTTCTGATTGCACAGGGATAACTCTGCATTCAGTAACTTTTTCAGCTTCTCTGCAAACTGCTTTTAAATCATCACCGATTAGACCCACAACACAGGTAGAGTAAACAAATATGGCTGAGGGTTGGTAGAGGCTGTTAAGCTCAATTATAGTACTGAATAATTTTTTCTCCCCTCCAAATACTATATCCTTCTCTTCAAGGTTGGTGGAGAACCCTGTTTTATAAAGATCCTCTCCTGAAGTTCGGCTACCTCGAATATCCCATGTGCATGATGCGCATCCTATAGGTCCGTGGACAAGGTGTATGGCATCGGTGATGGGCATGAGTACTACTCGAGCTCCGCCGTAAACGCATGACCTCTGGGTGACTATTCCCGGTACTGAAGCTGTGTTACAACACGGCCCCCCTTCATCTTCGCTTTTTTTTATGCACATGTGATCCAGACGAGATTCAAGAGTCTTAATGATGGATTCAGGAACATGATCAACAACAATCTCACCATTAGAAGCTTTATCAGGCGATGAATCCTTTATTAATGAGTATGGTTGGCTATTTTGTAACATATCTGGTTGATTGAATGAATTTATAATCTTTCCATTATTATCTGATTTTTCAGAGTTTTTTGGAGATTTAACTGCATTTTGCATTTTTTTACCTTTAAAAAACCGCATTTTTTACCCCTATACATTTAAAACATACTATTTTCAAAAATAGTGATTCAAGCCATTTGAATTGGATTATTAAAATGGCTTTGAGGGATTTAGTAAGAGTTTAGTCTATTGCTGGAGCTTCCAGTATTCATTATCATCATAGCATTTTTCAAATACTGTATTTGTTATTCTGTCCATGAGGTTAACTCCACCATTGTATCCAACTACAGGTACTCTGTGATATCCTACTCGGTCATAAACAGGAAATCCAACCCTTATAAGCGGAATATCAAGTGATTTAGCGAATAATCTTCCATCAGAATGGCCAATCATAAGATCTACTGGATTTTCTTGTAGATGTGTTTCTAAGTCCCTTAAGTCGCTTCTTATCAATACGTCTACAGGTTCGTCTGATTCTTTAGCTACTTTTTTCATCTCTTCAACAAATTCTGGGCTTTCAACACCAGTACAGACCACTGAAGGGATCATACCTAATTCCGAGACAAATCTAGCAATCCCTGAACTTATTGCCGGATCTCCAAACACCGCGACCTTTCGTCCAAATAGATATCTTGATGCAATGTCCGCCATTGAATCTATGAGCAGTCCTCTTTCATCTAAGATTGCATCTGGGATTTCTAAACCTGTGAATTTCTTTAAATTCCTCAAGAACTGGTCGGTGTTTTGAACTCCAATAGGTATTGGGCCAACTGCTGCAGGAACATCATATTTTTTCTCCAGTGATACAGCACCAGAACCTGCATATCCACATAAAGAGATTGTACCAAGACTATTTGAAGTATCACAGATTTCTTCTACTGTTGTTCCTCCTTTTGGATAGAATGGTTTCATTTCTGTTGCAGACGGTCTTAAAGGCGAATCAAAGGGATCTGAAATATCTGTAAGAAACAGTCCTTCAATACCCATCAAAGCAAGAATATGTTTTATTTCTCGTATATCTCCCGGGCTTACAATTCCTGGAATTATATTAACTTTGTCATTAGATTCACCTGGATCACGAGCTAAATTATCAACCAGTGCTTTAATTGCATTGTCATAACCTTTAAAATGGGTTTCAACAAAACTTGGAGTACTTATTGGCACAATTTTTACTTTTTCTGCCTCTTCCTCCCCCATTCTCTCTTTCATCTCTTTTTTGGCTACTTTAATGAATCCATCCATGTCATCTCCAATTATCTCACTTGAACATGTACTGATTGCCCCTATTAAACTCGGTTTGAACCTCATTGCAAGATTTCCAATACCAGATATCAGATTTCTTCTCCCACCAAAAACTGCAGCATCTTCGTGAAGTGATGTTACAGCAATTTCAGAGGGTTCACGGAAGTGGCGGGCGAAAGCATATCTAACAAATGTAGAACATCCCTGGGCACCATGTACCAATGGAAGTCCTCTTCTTATTCCTGTAACTGCATACATTGCTCCCATTGGCTGGCAGGTCACAAGAGGATTAATTACAGAAGTTCTCTCTTTTTTAATTACATTTGCACAGCTCATTCTATTACCTCCTCTTCACTTTCTTCCAATTCTTCTTCAAATTCAATCATATTCCATACAGGACTGTAAATAGCAGCATATATGTCACGGGCAAGGTTCAGGAATCCTTCAAAGCCTATATACGGTCCGTTTTCATATGAATGAATTAAAATACCGGGCACTCCAAACTTATGGGCCTTGTATTTCTCCTTTACACCAGAAAGGATTATATCTGGCTTATAGACCTCAAGAATTTCTTCAAATTCCAGTGAATTTGGATCATCAATTATGACTGTTTCTTCCCCTACACGTGCTTTAATTTTCTCATATCCGTCTTCGTGTTCAAACATTGTTGATACTGCCACTGTTTCCATTCCAAGCTCTTCTTTTAATGGTTCAGGAAAATGCCAGTTTTTAGGACCTCCAGAAAACATCCATACTTTCTTTCCCTGAAGTTTTTCTTTATAGAAATCTAACTCCGGTTGTATTTCTTTCATTTTACGTTCTATAAGCTTTTTAGCATTTTCTTCAAGGCCAAAATATTTTGCGACAGCCATCAGGTTTTCTGCACAGTATTTTGGGCCGAAAAAGTCCACTTTAATGTAAGGGATGCCATATTTTTCCTCTATTAAGTCAGCTATGTAATTTGCAGATCTCTGACATCTTACCAGGCTTAATTTAGCCCTGTGCATCCAGCATATCTCATCATGACTGCTATCTCCAGTAAATCTTGAGAGTATATTTATACCTATCTCCTTCAGGTAGGGTTCCAGGATCCAGTTGTCTCCATCTATGTTATATTCACCAATCAGGTTCACATCATAGGGTGTTGTCTCAGGTGGCTCTTTTGTACCTACAAGGCGATTAAAGAAGGTTATATTACCCTCGTGGTGTCCTTTAGATTGAGTAGGGCCTGAAAATCCTGGGACATTGAATGCCACAACATCTTTACCCAGTTCTTCTGACAATTGTTTTGCAACAGCATCCATATCATCCCCTATAAGTCCTGTAGTACATGTGGCGTAGGTATAAATAGCGCCAACAAATGGAAATTCCTTAGCTGCTTCTAATATTGATTGTCTGAGTTTTTTCATTCCTCCAAAAACCACATCTGATTCTTTAAGGTCTGTACCCATGCAGTATTTCAGGTTGAAGTTTTCTACTGGAACTTTATCCCCGTTTGGAAGATCAGGTGAAGTTGGGTACCTTTTACTTCCACTGCTGTTAGTAGTGCATCCTACAGGAGCATGAACTATATGAACAACGTCCTTTATGGCTCCACCTATTACTCCCCTGATCCCTGCAAATGAGCATCCGCGCTCGGTCATGCATCCAGGAATGGTCGTAGTATTACATTTAGGGATATGTTCCACAGGATCTGCTGAATCTTTCACATAAACATGTTTTTCTCTATCTGGAATTTCTTTATCAACTTCAAAAAGTTTGTAAGGCATATCTACTCCCCTTAATAAATTGTAATCTATAAAATTGCTTCTTCTCCATGTTCATTTGTCCTTATTCTTACAGAATCATCAATTGGGCAGACAAATAATTTACCATCACCTATTTGCCCTGTCTGATTAACCCTCATTATAGATTCAACTACAAGAGAAGCGTCTTCATCGGGTACAACAAGTGATATTAGCCGTTTTGGCATGTATCTCATGCTACCTTCTTCTTTTAGAAGTTCCTGTTCATTTATGTCGAAGGATACCTCCCCTATTATTGCTTTCTGTCTCCCTCTTCCCATGACCCTGTGTGCAGTCATTGCTGGAAATCCAAGGGCACTTAAAACTTCTTTTGTTTGAGTCATTTTATTCGGACGTATAATGGCAATAATTTCTTTCATCTTTACACCTCTACGTCTTAAAGACCCTTGCTCCTTGTTCTTACAGTGTATACCTCATCTACAGGACTTACGAATATTTTTCCATCGCCAAAACTACCTGTAAATGCTGATTCATTTATTATATCGATTATTGCGTTAGTATTTTCATCTTCCACAACAAGTAAAAGCATTGTTTTTGGTAGTTCGTCGTAGTAAATCTTGTCAATTCGAATTCCTTTTTGTTTACCCCTACCAACGACATCCATTTTTGTAAGCGCTACGTATCCTGCATCTGCCAGTGAATCTACCACTTCTTCTGCTTTTTCTGGTCTTATAATTGCTCTAACCATTTTCATTTTTACACATCCATTTAATCTATAAGGCCGTATTTTACAACCAGCTCTTCCAGTTCTTCCATGGTCATTGGTTTTGGAATAACGAAACTCTTGTTGTTTATTATTTTATCAGCCAGTGTTTTGTATTCGTTAGCCTGGTTGCATTCTGGGTCAAATTCTATCACTGACTTTTTGTTGAATTCAGCTTTCTGGACTATGTTGTCCCTTGGAACGAAGTGAATCATTTGAGTACCAATTTTTTCACAGAATTCTTCAAGAAGCTCTCTTTCACCATCCACGTTTCGACTGTTACAGATGATTCCCCCAAGTCTTACTCCACTTTGTTCAGCGTATTTTACCATGCCTATACAGATGTTGTTTGCAGCATAAAGTGCCATCATCTCTCCAGATGCCACTATATAAATTTCTTCAGCTTTACCATCCCTTACAGGCATTGCAAAACCTCCACAGACAACATCCCCTAAAACATCGAAGAATACAAAGTCCAGATCTTTTTCATATTCTCCATACATTTCCATTAATGTAATCGCGGTTATTACACCTCTTCCAGCACACCCAACACCAGGTTCAGGACCTCCAGATTCAACACATTTTATTCCTTCAAATCCAGTTTCCATGACGTTATCAGGAGTACACGCTTCCTCTCCTTCTTCTCTTAATGTGTCCATCATGGTGGTCTGCATTTTACCCCCTAATATCAGACGGGTACTGTCTGCTTTTGGATCGCACCCGTGAATCATGACTTTCTGGTCATGGAAGTGTGCCATGGCGGCTGCGGTGTTTTGTTGTGTTGTGGATTTTCCAATTCCACCTTTTCCATAAATTGCTACTTTTCTTACCATAATAGACCCCCCTATTTCTTGTTTTTTTTTCTCCATAATCGGAAATATGCTTCCTGCTTCCGACAACACTAACTTGGTTTTCATTCCTTATAAATTTTTCGATGGAAATTGCTGAAAATAAAGATTTTTTTTTAAACGAAACGCAGTTATATGCGTTTCAATAAAAAAAGACTTTTTCTGGATTTTAATCATGAATTGACCCATAAAACACTAATAAAACAGCGTCACAAGAATTTAAAGATTTCTGGCGTTTACAAAATGTAACATGCGAATCTCTCGCTGCATACAAAATCAGAGGTTTTAAGGCCCGAAAACCATATTTTCAATGAGTTTTAGAAATTCTAAAACTTTAATTTAAACAACGGCATGTACAGTTAATTAAAACGTGGAAATCATCACGATTAATAATGGAAATAATTTATAAGGCAGTTAAGACTAAATATATTGAGATATTTAATTTTCAATTCAATTACTTGAGGGACATAGATGAAAAAGATAAAGATCATTGAAACAGCATTCAGGGACGCACATCAATCTCTACTTGCAACAAGAATGAGGACAAGAGATATGCTGCCAATTGCTGAAGAGATGGATAAGGTAGGATATTTCTCACTGGAATCATGGGGAGGGGCAACATTCGATACATGCATACGCTACCTGAATGAAGACCCATGGGAAAGACTCAGAGAACTTAAAGAGCATATAAAGAAGACTCCACTTCAGATGCTACTTCGTGGCCAGAATTTAGTTGGATACAAACACTACCCGGATGATATAGTAAGAAAATTCGTTGAAAAGTCCTATGAAAATGGGATTGATGTTTTCCGGATATTTGACGCACTTAATGACATTAGAAATATGGAATATGCCATTAAGGTCGCACATGAACAGGATGCTCATGTTCAGGGAGTAATATCATATACAGTGAGTCCATACCATACATTAGAAAAATATGTGGAATTTAGTCGGGAATTAGAAGAATTAGGATGTAATTCAGTAGCTATAAAGGATATGGCAGGATTAATTTCACCTCATGACACTTATAAACTTGTTAAAACTCTTAAAGAAGAAACTGATTTAATAGTTAATCTGCATTGCCACTGCACAAGCGGTATGACTCCTATGAGTTACTATGCAGCCTGTGAGGCAGGTGTAGATCTTTTAGATACTGCAATATCGCCATTATCATGGGGAGCATCACAGCCCCCAACAGAAAGTATTGTAGCTGCACTTCAAGGTACTCCATACGATACAGGGCTTGATTTAAAACTTTTAACCCGTATTAAAAAGTATTTTGAAGAAATACGTCAGAAATACAGCGGGATACTTGACCCCATCTCTGAAAAGGTGGATACTGAAGTCCTTATCTATCAAATTCCTGGTGGAATGCTTTCAAACTTTGTATCGCAGCTAAAAGAGCAGAATGCGCTTGATAAATATGAAGAAGTGCTTGAAGAAGTGCCAAAGGTAAGAAAGGATCTTGGATACCCTCCACTTGTAACTCCAACAAGCCAGATAGTTGGAATTCAGGCAGTTATGAACGTATTAGGTGGAGAAAGATATAAAAATGTTTCAAAGGAAGTTAAAGATTATCTGAAAGGTTTGTATGGAAGGCCCCCTGCTCCAGTTAATGAAAATGTGCGGAAAAAAATTATTGGTGATGAAAAACCAGTAACTGTAAGGCCGGGAGACCTTCTTGAAGGCGAATTCGAAAAATATAAAGAAGAAGGAGAAAAATTAGGAATCATCAAAAAAGAAGAAGATATTTTAACTTATGCCCTTTACCCTGCAGTTGCCCCTAAATTCTTAAAAGGTGAAGCAGAAGAGGAAGAATTAAAGCCCCCTACAAATGAAAATACCTGTGAAACACCGGCTATGGTTCCCGCAGAATACGCAGTTGATGTGGACGGTGAAGTTTTCAATGTTAAGGTTCTTCCAGTTGGATATATGGAAATTAAAAGTGCTGAAGCTGTTAAGACACCTTCAGGACCTGTTGAAGGTGAAGTCACTGCCACAATGCAGGGAATGATCCTTAAACTCAAAGTAGATAAAGGAGATAAGGTAAATGAAGGAAATGTGGTTGCAGTACTTGAAACAATGAAAATGGAGAATGATATCCATGCTACAATCTCTGGAATTGTAGAGGAAATCTTCATTAATGAAGGTGATACCGTAAACGCTGGTGATACTTTAATGGTAATAAAATAAAACCTGTAGCTTTTTCTATTTTCATTAAATTTTATTTCTTTTAAAACGTTTAATTATTTAGTTTTTAATTATGGAGTGATTATTTTGAAAAAATCAAATAAAGTAAAGGCTCATTTTGAAGAAGAAGCCAGAGAATTTGATGAAATCATCCTGAAATTAATTCCACAGTATAAAGATATGATAAATGCATTAATCAGCTCAATACCACTTAATAATGATGATTCAATAAAAGTTCTTGATCTTGGGTGCGGTACTGGCAATATAACAAAAACTCTTAAAGGAAGATTCCCTAATGCTCAGTGTACTTGCTTAGATCTAGCTGAAAACATGATTGAAATGGCTAAAATTAAATTAAATGAGTATAATGATATAAATTATGTTATTGGAGATTTTTACAGCCTTGAATTTTCCGAAAATTATGATGCAATTGTCTCTTCCTTAGCATTGCATCATCTTGTAACCGATGACGATAAAATTGAATTCTACAAAAAGATATATGGTGCTTTAAATGATGGAGGCGTGTTTTATAATGCTGACGTGGTTTTAGGCTCAAATGAATATCTTCAAGATCTATACATAAGTAAATGGAAAGAATTCATGAATTTAAGCGTCAGCATGAGAGAAATAGATGAAAAATGGATACCTGCTGCAGAAGACGAAGATCACCCGGCAAAATTAATGGATCATCTCGATTGGCTTCGTGATTTAGGTTTCAGGGATGTTGATGTAATTTGGAAGTATTATGGTGGTGCAGTTTACGGAGGATACAGGTAATTTTTTTATCTTCCTGCTTTCTTAAATGCCCTTATACGTCTCATACATGACTCACAAATTCCACAAGGATCTTCTTCGCCTATATAGCAAGAATAACTTAAATCAAACGGGGCATTTATTTTAACACCGAGTTTTACGATTTCATCTTTATTTAAATCAATAACAGGAGCTTCAATTTGAACACCATCAAGTGTGCCAATTTTTAAAACTTCATTAAATGCGTTTAAGAATTCTTTTGAATTATCGGGGAATGTGACTGCCTCTTCAAGGTCCCAACCTACAATAATTATTTCTGCGTCTTCTGCTTCTGCAAATGAGGTTGCTATGGCCGTAAACACTACATTTCGTCCTGGAACCCATACGCATCTTGCTGTTTCATCACATATTTCTTTATTATCAAGTTCATCTGCTTTAAGTTCTGGAACCTCAGTATCAGATGTTAGCGCTGATTTTCCAAGCTTTTTAAGCCACGGAAGTTCTACAATTGTGTGTTCAATCCCTAATTTTTCACATATTGCCTTTGAAGATTTTATTTCCATATCTGCACTTCGCTGCCCGTAGTTAAAGGTAATTGCATGAATATCATATTTATCCTTGAAATATGCTGTTGCAACTGTTGAATCAAGACCTCCTGAAAGGACTGATA
>JAVSLW010000006.1 GCA_039666455.1 Methanobacterium sp.
GGGTGAGTGGCTGGCCACGCGGGGGCACTTGTCAAAGTCGGGCCAGCGCTGAAAGTCTTCGTCGAGACAGCGCACGAGTCCAGCCAGCGTGTCAGGCAGGCCTTGCTGGCTGACGAGCCCGGCGACGTCGGCCACGCTCAGGAACCATGGATGGGCGCGTGTCATGGCACAACCCTCCTTCCTGAAGCCAGTATGGCAGCGGTGGGTGCAGATGGGGCACCAGCCCTGCCGCCATCAGTGACTTAGTGCTCAGCCCAGGCCTTCCAGCGCAAACACACTGCCCTGACCGACCGCGCTGCGCACCGTGATCTGCGCGCCCAGGTAACCCGCCTGGGCCCGCACGATGGCCAGCCCCAGGCCATGGCTGTCACTGGCCTGGCGATCGTCAAAGCTGCGATAGGCCTCGAACAGTTGAGGCAGGCGGTCAGGAGCAATACCCTGTCCGTTGTCTCGAATCTCAACACGCACACCGGTGTGCTGATGGCGTACGGCCACCAGCACGCGGGTGGCCTGGGCATGCTTCAACGCATTGCCCAGCAGGTTCTGAATGATCGAGTCGAGCATGCGCACGTCGGTGGTCAGCGTCACGGGCGAGCCCGTTCGTACGCACAGCTCAATGCCGCGGGCATGGGCATCAGGGCTCGCCAACTCGACCATGCGACACAGACGCTCGCTCAGGCTCACCTCACTGAGGTGCACAGGGGCCGTACCCGACTCAAGCCGCGACAACTCCAGCAGGCGGGTGATCTGGCTGTGGATGTCGCCAGCGGCCGTTTCAATTTTGTGCACGGTGTCGCGCAGGCGATCTTCGCCCAGCGTCAGCAGCTCGGTGCGCTTGAGGAAGCCGGTGTACAGGCTGATGGCGCGCACCGGCTGCTTGAGGTCATGACTGACACCCGCCAGAAACAGACCCTTGATGCGCGCCGCGTTCTCGGCCTCGGCCTTGCGCACGGTGAGGTCATCGATGAGCTGCTGCTTCTCGAAGCGCAGGCGAATGTTCTCCCGGTGCACCCGGTGGGTGGCGTGGGCATAGTTGGCCATGGCCCCCAGATACAGCGCCGCCATGGCGGCCAGCGTCAAGCGCTCGGCACCCCCTGCCAGCACCATCACCACCAGGTAGGGAGCCAACAGCGGCAGCACAAAGGTGTAGAAGGCGGGCAAGTGGATGGACAGCGGTGTGACCGACACACCAATCAAACCCGCCACGATGGAACCTGCCACCAGTTGCGTCAGGGGCTGGGCGGGATCGACATAGAGCCACACGAAGCCCCCCCATGTGAGGCCTGAGGCCAGCGACGACCACGTGTACGCCCTCAGCACCGCGGCATGGCGCTGATGGCTCTCCAGCCGAGGACGGGTGTGGCACATGAAGCCTTCCCGCGCCAGGTTGGCCAGCACACTGAAGGCGAGCCAGGCCAGGATCAGTGCGTTGGCCACACGACCATGCATGAGCCACGCACACACCAGGGTCAGCACGGCCACCCCAGCCAACGGAAAGTGCAGATCGAACGCAAAGTGCCGAGCAAACGCACGCTGCTCGTAGGTGGTCAGATCCGGTTCAGCAGCATCCATGGCGGGGCATCAGGCTTGAAGAATTGCACTATGCCACCCATCCAGGGGTGCTGGCTCTACGCCCTGATGCGTAGGCGATCACCGCCTGTACGCATGGGGGCGAATGGTCAAGAGGCGTGGCGGTTCCTACGATTCAACGGAAGCACGGTCGTGCTTGCAACCCCTTGATCAACTTCAGTCAGGAACCGCTCATGCGCTCACACCTCATCGCCGCCCTCACCACCTTGCTGCTCGCCAGCGCAGCACACGCAGAGGGGCCCGTGGCCGTTTGCGAAACAGGCTTTGCCATCAAGACCCTGGCGGGCAACAAAGCCGCCTGCGTCAAAACG